>CAZDUT010000243.1:0-4464 GCA_964508695.1 uncultured Alteromonas sp. | reverse complement strand
CTGTTATCTGCAACGTCCAGGTTAGTTTGCATTTGGATCATGTTAGTGCTCCGCTATTAATTAAGACTCTCCCGAGTCGTTTCAGCTGCTAAAAGCATCAATTTGATGCTTTTATATACATACCCCCATAAAAAGGGCGCGAAATGATAACAGAAATGATTGGGTAACGATACCCGAAAAATGAATTATTTTTAAACGATGTGCCGCCCGGGGGGAAATCGGCAACAGGCAGGATAAACATGGTGTGCAGCTCATTATGTCAGGCTATTGGCATTCGGTAAACCAAAGGTTGCCAAGCCTGTCCCACTGACACGGACAGGTAAGGTTATCAGCCATGTCGGACAACAGGCACCTGATACACTCCGGGCGATGCACATATTCTGCTTCAGGGCCCGTTATGGTGCGCACGCAGCTCTGTAACAAGATAATTGTTATGACGAACAATAAGGTACACGCCGTTGCAGGCGTGCTAGTACCCACTCGCCGTGATTTGGCATTCTCAGGTTCGTACGGCGACTTGCTGTGCACAGACGTATAAAAAGGGCGCATTGTGCGCCCTTTTTATTTACCGTCAGGATTACTGGTAACTGTATTTAAGCGTTACACCTGTGTACGGCTTATCAGCGCGGACGCCAAAATGCCATTCACCGGCCTCAGGCAACTCAATAGTACAAACTTCTTCATTGCCCGACGTATAGGGACGGCAGTCATAACTGCGATATTTGGGAATAGAGCCATATTTAACGTATAAATCTGCGTCCCCGGTTCCCCCTGAAATTTCCACATTCAGTGTGGTGGTGCCATCAGGAATAGCCGTCGAGAAGCGAGACCAGCCATTCTCCGATGCAGACAGGTCGGTTTTCACTACTTCGACCGGATCAGTACCCGGATCTGGATCGGGTTCTGGGTCTGGCGTCGTTTGACCACCGCCATCCAGGCTATATTGCATTGTTACGCCGCTATACGGACTGGCCGCGCGAATACCAATATACCACTGCCCGGCGTTGGGCACGTCGAAGGTACACACTTCATTATTGCCGTTTTCCATGGGCCGGCAATCGTAGGTGCTGTACCTGGGCTTCGATCCTTCGTTCACATAAAGGTCTGCATCGCCGCTTCCGCCTGAAATTTCTACCGTAAAGCTGTCTGTGCCTTCAGGCACGGAGACAGAAAAGCGGTTCCAGTGGTAGGTATCGGCTGATAGATCAGACTTAGTGACAGTCACCGGCTCGGAGCCTGTTCCGCCACCGCCTCCACCGCCGCCGCAACTGGCCTGCAGGTGATCGTAGGCGGCATTTACCTGCAGCATGCCGTAACCATAGTAATCATCACGACCTGCAGCCCCCTTGTCCATTGCCGTCGCGGTTAACGCATTTCTGACGTCACTGCTGGTACACTGCGGGAAAAAGCTCCAGATAAGGGCTGCACCACCTGCTACATGCGGTGTCGCCATTGATGTCCCCGATAGCTTGGTATAGTTGTCATTGGGTCGGGTTGAGAAAATACGTGTTCCCGGCGCTGCAATTTCAACTTTGTTGTTGTACTGCGAGTAACCAGCCCGGTTACCTTCCATACCCAGTGCGGCAACTGACATGACAGAGTCATAAGAAGCCGGATACGATTTGTTGCTGTTGCCATCGTTACCGGCAGCTGCCACCATCAGGATCCCCTGACTTTCAAACTCCTGCATAGCCTGGTTTTCGTAGCTTGAAGAGCCTGAGCCGCCCAAGCTCATATTCACGACTTCGGCACCGGCCGCTGCACAGTCATCCAGGGCACCGATGATGCTGGATGCATAGGTCCAGCTACCGTTATCATTGAAGACTTTGACAACATGCATATTCACACCAGGAAATACGCCGACGCTGCCATAACTGTTGTCATAGGCGGCAATGGTGCCGGCCACATGGGTACCATGCCCATAGCCATCTTCGTACCAGTTGCCCACCTGCGAGCCAGTGGTGCTGCCTGTCAGTCCGTTATTCCGGCCTGGCAAGTCTTCGTGCCCCGCATCAATACCGGTATCAATCACGCAGACTTTTTTGGCAGTCAAATCCGATTGCACAAGGCCGGTCGCGCCGACCATGTCATAGCTGTAAGGGGTAGTTTGCGCCAGCGGCACGCGAATAGGATCCGGTGAAACACTTTCCACGTCACCGCGCTGCTTCAGCTGACGAACACCTTCGGTATCCAGTGATGCCACGACTACGCCGCGCTTTTCCATCACCTTATGAATGCGCCCTGCAACCTGCGTTACCGCTTGTGTCGCAGCGTGCTGCTCAAAACCGCCGGTATTGTTTTGCGCCTGGCCGAAACCATGACCACGCTCTGGCGTGGAGGTCTCACCGGCTGCGCCCTTAAATTTAACGATATAGCGCTCCTGGGCTTCGAGCACATACTGTAGCTGATCTGCCAGCGCATCATTCAAGGAATCCGCCTGGGCCCCTTCATTGGCGGTGGCAGCTTGTATCCCTGCGCCGCCTGTTGCAAGCGCTGAGACAATAGATAAAAACGACAATTTAAATTTCATAAATAAGTCCTGTTGAAACGTCTTCCAAACATGTTCATGTTCGGACCGGTTATTCACCGCAACACGACTACGAAGTTGCTTCCTGCTAAATTCGCAGCTTCTGATAAAAGGTATTTATGTTTTTATTATTGGAATGTCGACATCGTACAGCAACGAGTGAAGAAGGGGTAAGAACACAACCACAACATACGTATTTTCGGACATACGAGACGTCAACGAGAGCCTTTGAATACGTCAGCCAGCAAATAGTTCCCATCAATTTTCATACTTAATGAAATTAATTGCAGACATAAAAAAGCCGGTCTGAGACCGGCTTTGATAAATTGCTTTTAAAAGCGTGACTTACTCGTAAGAGTAATCCATCGTTACGCCGCTGTAGCTGCTGTAACCGTGGATACCGATATGCCAGGTACCGGCAGACGGTGCACTGATCGTACAGACTTCGTTGTTACCCGCTTCATAAGGACGGCATTCGAAGTTGCTCAGGCTTGGCTGTGTCCCATAGCGCAGGTACAGATCGGCATCGCCGCTGCCACCTGAGATTTCAACAGTCAAAGTCTGTACACCTTCAGGGATAGTCCAGGTATAGCGATCCCACTGGTTGGTGTAACCTGACAGATTTGTCAGCTGGCCCGATACCGGCTCTACGCCGCCACCGCCACCGGTGCCGCCGCCTGTTGAACCACCACAACCATTGGTATTGAGATAGTTGTACGCCGCTTCAACCTGCATCAGACCGTAACCGTAGTAGTTGTCGCGACCGGCTGCGCCTTTGTCTTTCGCCGTACTATTAAGTGCGTTACGGATATCATCCGCAGAACACTGTGTGAAATAGCTCCATACCAGTGCCGCACCACCCGCTACATGCGGGGTAGCCATTGAGGTACCATTTAGTGTGGCGTAGGAATTGGTTGGGTAGGTCGAGTAAACCGAACTGCCTGGCGCGGCAATCTCAACCTGGTTGTTGTACTGCGAGTAGTTCGCCCAGCTTTCGCTAGAGTCTACTGCCGCTACTGACATTACCGCGTCATACGAAGCAGGGTATGACTTCACACTGTTTCCGTCGTTACCTGCGGCGGCAACCAGAAGAATACCGTCATCGGCAAAGCTCTGCATGGCTGACTCTTCTGCCGCAGACGATGAACCACCACCCAGACTCATATTAACCACATCGGCGCCTGCTGACTGGCACTGGCTGATAGCTTCAATGATGTCAGACGAATACGTCCACTGACCATTGTCATCGAAGATTTTCACGATGTGCATGTCAACGCCCGGATAAACACCAACCACACCTTCGTTATTGTCGTACGCGGCGATGGTGCCGGCTACGTGTGTGCCGTGACCATTACCATCATTGTACCAGTTACCCACAGCGGTGTTGTTACCTTCACCGGAAACGCCAGCATTGGTATCTGGCAGATCAGGGTGACCCAGGTTGTAGCCGGTATCAATAATACATACGGTACGGGCACTTGTGTCAGATTGCGCGAACTGATCCGCTTCAACCATAGGAATGCCATAAGGTGTGGTCTGGGCCATCAGGTGACGACGAGCGTCAATAGACACAGATTCAACTTTTGGATCGTTCTTCAGTTTGGCCAGTGCAGCTTTATTAAGTTTGGCTGCAACCATATTTTCGCTGGCGATAACTTTCATTGTCTGACCGCCCGCTTTCGATATAGCGGCACGTGCAACGTCATTACCAACTTCCATCACCTTCTCGGCTTTCTTTGCTTGTCCTTTACCGCCTTTGTTTACCTTCTCTTTAAACTTGACGATATAACGCTGCTCTCCTTGCGCTTCAGGAGTAACCTGAAGACGGTTTTCAAGAAGTGACTCTAATTCTGCTGGCTGGCGTTCTACCTTTACCGGCGCATTCGTCTCGGCGTGGATACTGGCACTCAGCATAGAGACGGATGCAACGAGTACTG
>CAZDUT010000242.1:0-4465 GCA_964508695.1 uncultured Alteromonas sp. | reverse complement strand
AAAGCCATCAACAAACAGTTTTACAGGATATGAGGGTAGATAGCCGATGATTGCGGTGAATAGCTGCAACGATTTGCCGGCTGCTGTCCCCCGGCTTTATCAATAAGAACCACTGCGTAGCTTTTTCACTGACCAGTAAATTTTTAACAAGACTGAAAAGAATGTTTATTTTGTTAATTACTTATGTCCATGAAATATATGGATTTTTTAAATGTGGCACAGAGTATGTATCAGTAATTGTGAATTCATTCCTCCGCTGGAAGTTGTTACGGAGGCATTAACTGAGGAATAGATATGAAAAAGTTAACACTTGTTACATTGATTAGTAGTGCTCTTTCTGCTGGCGCAATGGCTGGCGATTACAAAGATAAAATTTCACATTCTTTCAATGACCTGGACGCTGATGGCAACGGTTATATCTCTGAAACTGAAGCTAAGGACGGTAAGCTGACGCAGCATTGGGAGACCATGAATACCGATGGTGATGATGTGATTTCGTCGGAAGAATTTTATACCCACATTGCTAACAACCTGTCGCATTATACAGACAGTCTGGTAGCGTCGGCGAAGGTTGAAATGAACGGCATGGATGACGTTGATCCGAAAACCGTATCTTCAGCCGGTGACGATGAGCTTGCAATGGATGAAGACGCGTCTTACGAGCAATCTTCGTCGATGACAGTGAAAGCTGAAGGCGACAACATGAAAGACGTCGACAAGGAATATTCGTATGAAGAGGATGTCGACGTAGACGTAGACGCTGATTCAGATGAGCTGGCGATGGATGATGACGATGTGGAAGCGGACATCGAGCAAGAATCGACCATGACAGTGAAATCTGAAGAAGAGAACATGGGTGGCGAGCAAAACATCACGGTCGAAAAAGATGTGGACGTTGAAATGGAAGGCGAAGCAGCCGCCATCGCAGCAACTGAGTTTGATGACATTGATACCGATGCCGACGGTAAACTGACCAAAGCTGAAATTGCTGAAGCAGCTGAAAAAGTGCAATTCCATGAAATCGACATCAACAACGATGAAATGGTATCGCGTGCGGAGTTTGATTCGTACAAACGCACAACCGTAACGACTGAAGAGAAAGAGTACGACGACGATTACTAATTCTCAGTCAGTTAAGTCATAAAACAAAGCCCACTTTATAAGTGGGCTTTTTTATTGGGTGGAGCTGGCCGTAAGCCGGGTTCTGTCGTGGACAATCATTCCTCTAGGTCAGCAATTACTCACTGACTCAAGCAACCTACCCGATCCCCGTGCGGGCCGCACGTAAAGAGATCCTATTTGGTCTTGCTCCGGGTGGAGTTTACCGTGCCACACCCTGTTACCAGGGGCGCGGTGCGCTCTTACCGCACCCTTTCACCCTTACCGGCGCTTGCGCGCTTAGGCGGTCTACTCTCTGCTGCACTGGTCGTCGGCTCACGCCGCCCAGACGTTATCTGGCACCCTGCCCTGTGGAGCCCGGACTTTCCTCCCCTTTAAAAAAAGCGGCGATTGTCTGGCCAACTCCGGCGCGCATTCTACCTGATGTAGGCGGTATCTGCGATGACTAATTGCAGCAACGCCTGAGACGGGTGGCTGGCCAGCGGTACACCAAGCATCGAGGTATACCGTAGAATAACATTGTATAGTCCAGCATAAAATCGACACTGATCGGCCTACAGCCCCCGCGTTCCCTGCTATTCACAGGTACTCACACAGTCTGCGACAAAATTTTAATGAAATTGGTACTAATAATCTGCAGAAGTTTTGATCTAATATAAAAAATGACGCTGAAGTATGAAGGTGCACAGGCGACTGTCTCGTAGCTGAAGTAACAAGTGACAGCAAAGCCGATATAAAAATAACACCTCTCATAGCCGAATAACTATTCGAATGCGCTAAGGAGTACCCAACCATGAAGTTTGTAAATACATCACTGCTTGCAGCGACGTTTGCGTCGTGCCTGCTGTCAGGGGCAGCTGTTGCCCAGCAAAATACTGCGCAGCCAGCAACTTCAACCATGTTACCTCAACAGTCAGAAGAGTTTACTGTCAGTGAGCAACAGGTGGCTGATTTTGTGGATGCCTACGTAGCGATTAAGGTCATCGGTCAGCAGTATCGAGCTAAGATCCGCTCGGTCGGGGACAAAACCCGAGTCCCGGAGCTTCAAAAAGAAGCCCGTGGTGAGATGAAAAATGCGATCATTAACACTGGGCTGGGTTTGAGCGAGTACAAGCAGATTGTGCTGGCGGCAAACCACAACCCTACTCTTCGCGATCGGATTTCAGCAGCAATGGGCAAAGTGTCATTGTTGCAGCCTACTTCACAGGCAGGCAGCTAAGCACGTAGACGAGCTGTCTTCATAGCCGTATAGCTGACACCATGCCCACCTGCGTAGGGCATGGCGCTGTCGATTTGTTTCAACGCCCCCTCAGCCATCTTCCAGGCTGTTGATTTTCAATAAAAAATTAAACTATTAAAAAAAAGTGCGAACTTTTTAAACTCACTATTGCCACACGCTACACATGCTTAAAATCGATGGTGTTCGAGTTGGCCGATACATGATCCAGCCTTTCACCCCCGACCATTCTACAATGCTGAGGAGTTCCGTATGAAGCTTGTAAAACAATCATTGCTTACTGCTATTCTTGCCACTGGCCTGGCGTCAGGTTCGGCTGTCGCTCAGGAGCAAAGCCCCCAGAAGCCAAATAAACCGGCAATGCAGCAAAAGCAGGCTGCACAAATTGATGTGAGTGCGCAACAGGTAGATAGCTTTGTTGATGCCTATGTTGCCGTACAAACCATCGGCCAACAGTACAAGGCAAAAATTCAGTCTGCAGGTGATAAATCGGAAGCACAGCAACTGCAGCAAGAGGCCCGTGGTGAAATGAAAGCGGCAATCACAGACAGCGGACTTGAACTTAATGAGTACAAGCAAATCGCGCTGGCAGCAAATCAAAATGAAGAGCTGCGCAACCGCATATCAAGTGCCATTAATGAATTTGTTCAGACAAAACAGGCTGAACAGGCGGGTAGTTAAAGAACTTAGTACCCTGGCGCGCTGCGGGAAAACCCGCAGCGCATTTTTTTAGCTCATTTGTTGGTTGTTACTCAAGTACATCCCGGATGGTTTCAAGTGACAACGGTTTCACAAAGTGATCTTCAAAGCCGGCTTCTTTCGATTCTTCAATATATTTTTCAGTTCCCCAGCCACTCTGTGAAAAGAAGCGCACATTCTTCGCCTCAGGCAGCGCTTTCAGGCGCCGACAGAGTTCATAGCCGTCCATGTCGGGCATGCCGATGTCCAGAAATACAATGTCTGGTTTAAAGTCTTTGAATGCCTCAATGGCTTCTTTGGGCGAATTAATACCTATCACATCCAGGCCCATCGCTTCGGCTAACATACAGTAGGTATCCACCAGGTCGGCGTTATCGTCGACAAACATGATCTTCTGTTTGTCGGTTTTTATTGTCCGGTTGCTGTCAGAATCTGTCTGTTCATAGGCCACCTGAGAGATAGGCAGACGAACTTCAAATGTACTGCCTTGGCCCTGCCCATCACTTTGCACGTTAATATCGCCGTGATGCAATAGCACCAGCTTATGCACGAGTGTCAGGCCAATCCCCAGTCCGCCCTTAGTATGGGTAGAGTGGGCATCTATCTGCGTAAACATGTTGAATACGTCCTGCAGCCTGTCCTCAGGGATCCCCATTCCGTTATCTCTGATCGATACCACAACCATAGGGCCTTCTTCACGTACACACACGGAAATCGTACCTTCTGCTTCAGTGTACTTGGCGGCATTGTGCAAAATATTCGAGAAAATCTGACTCAGCCTTGCTCTGTCACCGAACACCGTCACGCCGTCCTGCAGGTAGTTCAAATTTACCTCATGGCTTTTAGACTTGATGTGTTGCTCAACAATTTCAAGCGAGTCGGAAATAACGTCCTGTATATTAACGCGCTCAAACTCCAGACGAACTTTGCCGCGCGTGATGCGCGATACGTCCATCAGGTCGTTAATGAGCTTAGACATGTACTCAGCCTGACGGTTGATAATGTTAGTTACCCGCGTGCGGGTGGCCTCATCCTGTGCCGTTTCAAGGATGCTCGCGCCTGACATAATTGGTCCAAGCGGATTCCTCAGCTCGTGAGCAAGCGTGGCGAGAAACTCATTACGGTACTGATCCTGGCGTTCCAGTTCTTCAATACTGATATGCATGCGTTCCTGTACTTCCAGTGCGTACACCAGAAACATGCGGTTTAAGCGGTTTGCTGTATCGATGTAGGCACGATCGAAGTCCGGTGCCAGCCCACGGATCGTGCGTTCATTGACCCTGAAAGAGGTGCGAGGTTTGAGTCGCTCCTCTTTGGAGGCCTGTTCTGATTTTTCATGTTCGGAGCCTACCCATTTCTGAGTGCGGGGCTCCTCCTTTCGGAACCAGGCCGTGAAGTACTGTTTTTTCT
>CAZDUT010000241.1:0-4504 GCA_964508695.1 uncultured Alteromonas sp. | reverse complement strand
TGACAGCGGTTCATCTGCGGGCTCAAACTTAACCGTCACGCGTAAGTGCCCTGACTCACGCACGGTGGTCGTGGTGGTTTCTGTGATTTTACCGGTACTGGCGCTGGCGTTTACCGACACTTCTGGCGTAGCGCCATCCGTTGTGTAATCAATCACAAACTGTCGCTGTGTTTCTGACCCTGGAACGCGGCCTGACGCACTATCCACAATCCGCCCTGCCTGTTTAATATCAGGAATATCGCTGCCAAAGGCCACCTGATAATCAAACGAATAAGGCTGGCCGGCTTTCAGGGTCTGGGCTGGCTGCCAGAATGCGACTATGTTGTCGTGAATTTCAGCTTTGGTGGGAATTTCCAAAAGCTCTACATGCCCTTTTCCCCAGTCGCCCGACGGCGTTACCCAGGCTGCAGGACGCTGGTGATAGCGCGCTTCGGCATCATTGTAATCACTGAACTGACGGCTACGTTGGGTTAACCCGAATCCTTTAATGTTGTCATCCTGAAATACAGACACCTGAAGTCGCAGCGGGTTAGACAGCGCGCGCCATATATGCTCGCCATTGCCATTTATCATAAATAAACCGTCAGAATCGTGGACGGCGGCACGAAAGTCATCGATGCGGGCCCGGTCCATCGCGCTAAAAAAGAACATTGATGTGAGTGGGGCAATACCAAAGTGCTCGACGTCTCTGCGCGGATACAGCGTACTATTTACCTGAATGCGGGTATGTGTCCCCGGCGTCACCGTAAACGTATATGCCCCTGTCACAGAGGCACTTTCCAGTAAGCCGTGCACCACTAAACTGTCTTCAGACTGGCGTGGGCGCTCTATCCAGAACTCTGTAAACTTGGGGAACTCCTCGCCAGAGGGCTTGCCAGTGCTAATCGCCAGTCCGCGTGCTGACAGCCCGTACCAATTGTCTTTACCCACTGCACGAAAATAGGTGCCGCCCTGAAAAACCAAAAACTCGTCCCATTTGTCTGAACGATTTATAGGTGTCGCCACACTAAACCCGGAGTAACCGTCTATCTTGGTATTTTTGACATGCTCCTGTCCTTCGTCGTAATCAAAGATCTCAGTGGTATAAAGAATTCGACGCGATACGCCAGCTACTACCAAATTGAGCTTAACCGGTGTTCTGAACAGCGAGCCGGGATGCAGCGGGTTTACTCTGAAGTTACGCTTTTCGCGTGACCAAATGGTCGCCCCTCGCTCAAACTGGATCTTTTTGTAGTCATCATAATTTAACTGACTAAGCGGGTTGTCCTCAGGGATCTCATTTTCCTCATAGGGCTGCTGCGATAAGCTTTTGGCTTTATTCTCCAGCCATTGCCGGTCAAACGGATGCGTTGGGCGCTCGCTGTTATCAGATTGGCTTACCTGTTTTTCCGTTGTTTCTGCTGTCTGTTCTTGTTGTTCAGCCGCCGGTTCTGCTGCGCGCTTGATAGACAAAGACTGCACATTTGACGCAAAAAAGCCGGTTAATGAAAGCACGCAAATGATCGTTGTAGGAAGCAGCAACTTGCTTCCACGGGTAGATGCACCGCTTACCTTTTTGTTACGCATTGATGTACCTCGCTGTATTAGGCCTGGTGCCGATAACTTTTAACCACTCACGGATATACGAGCAAGCAGCCACCTGCGACTGCTGCTATGCGGTTGTGTTATCTGTTTTATCGCAACTAGTACGCGAAATTCGTGAAAAGATATCACTTATCACGGAGGGAAAACGTGATGAGACAGCGGATTGAAGATAAACATACACAGCACACTACAGCGAAGGCAGCGACTGAGGTGGACACCTCAACGCGACAGGTGGTTGTCCGTTGGTGGTGCCACCGTTAATCAGAGGTTACTCTTCCAGCCCTTCAGGCTTATACCATAATACATCGTCGCCGACCGGCGTTTGCTCCGGCAGAAGCGGGTTCTCCAATTTAAAAACCCGGCGCTTGGGAATATTAAGCGCATCGAGCATGTCTTTATGGTGCGACATAAACAGCGCTTCAAAGCTCCCATCAGCAATGGCTTTTTTGAGCCCTGTTTCAATCAGCCGGGCCAGAATGGGATTGCCACGATTGACAAAGAAGTACATGGCAGACGGGTAATGCAGTGCATGATCTGGCTCAACTAACACGCTTGGACTGCGTCCGGCTTCGTCCATTTCAGTCATGATCTCAATCACTGAGCGTGGGAAAAAGTCGCCCCGATTTTGGGACAGCGCCGCGTACCCTTCGCCATATTCTTCAACCGTTAACACGTTAAACCCGTTGGCCTGAAGGATCTTGGTATCCGGCCAGTCTTCCCCTTGAATGGCAGTGAACTGCAAGATGTCGCTTTTCGCGCCAAGCTGCTTGAAATTTGCCTTTTGCCGTCGGTTAATGGCAAACACGCGTAATCCGATTAATCCTTTTGCGATAGGGATACGCACGGGCAGCAAATCTTTCTCCCGCTGCTTGTCGGTCATACTCCAAACAACATTAACCTCACGGTTTTCACGCAATTGGCGCAACGCTTTGCCCTGCAACAAAATGCGATCAGAGGGCGTCAGCTTGTAGTTTACGCCCGTCTTATCCAGTGCCAGCGTAAGCAATGCCACAGGATACTCATTGCGCGTATCATCATCATTTAAGGGGCGCGGGTAAGTCAGCTTCCAGGTCGCGGCCTGTATGGTCAAGCTGCACAGTCCAAGCAATACTACCAGTAAAATTCGGGGGCTGTACTTACCCATGTTTATGGCTCCTTAACTGTGCGTCCCGACCGTTATTCAATGCCGATGTACTTATGCGTTTGTAACGATAACCGCCAGTTGCGGGCAATACAAGTTTCTACCGCCAGTGCCGTGGCACGCGCCTGCTGGCTGATAGGCTGCAGACATACCTCGACACCGGTGAGCGATTCACAACGCGCCAGCAGTGCATCCAGCTCGTCGATATGTCGCTGCATGGCCACGGGGTGCTTAATTTCATTCGCCCGGTTCAGCGCGCTGTCCAGGATTGGCATGCCCCCTTTCATATTCACCTTTGGAGACACCGTCACCCAGGTCCGTGGGTCGCATTGCACCTCGTAAGTGCCACTGGTCTCAATTTGGGTCGTGAACCCTGCATCGTGCAGTGATGTGGTCAGACGACGCAGATCGTACATACAGGGCTCTCCCCCCGTGAGTACAACGTGTTTGGCAACATATCCCTGCTGTGAAAACAGGCGCTGCAGTGCATCATCATCAATTGAAAAAAATGCCTCGCTTTCTTCAGACTTGTTCAGCACGGAATCTGCCGTTGTGAGAAATGCATCGTCCAGTGTCCAGGTGTGTTTCGTGTCACACCAGGGGCAACCTACCGGGCAACCTTGCAGACGCACAAATATCGACGGAATGCCGGTATGCGCCCCTTCTCCCTGAATAGTTTCAAACATTTCGTTAATTTTAAGCGTTGTACTGTTAGACAAATTACCCTCGCGAACCAATTGCATATTGGGATTTTACCAAGGATCACATAAAATTCGGGATAAATTCCTACAAAATGATCTTCAAATGTCAGAAAACGTTGTTGTTATCTTCTCCGGCGGCATGGATTCGTTTACCGTTCTTCACCGCGCCCTGCGCGAAGGCAAGACACCCTACCCGCTCTCGTTCAATTACGGCCAGCGCCATAAAAAGGAATTGGATTACGCGGCAAGAGTGTGCAAAGAGCTCAACCTGACCCACAAGGTCGTCGACATCAGCGCGATTAACTCACTGGTGGGCGGCTCAGCACTTACCTCAGATATCGACGTTCCTGAAGGGCACTACGAAGAGCCCAGTATGCAAACTACGGTGGTGCCGAACCGCAACATGATCCTGTTGTCACTTGCCGTTGGCTACGCAGTAAGTATGGATATCACCAAGGTATATTATGGCGCACATTCAGGCGATCATGCCATTTACCCGGACTGTCGTCCTGAGTTTGTTGAGCGTATGAACGATGTTTGCGCTATTGCCAACTATTCAGCCGTAGAAATTGTCACGCCTTACCTCAGGGACAGCAAAACCGCCATTCTCACCGATGGCCTGTCAATGGGACTGGATTACGGAAAAACCTGGACCTGCTACAACGGCCGGGAGAAAGCCTGTGGAAAATGCGGGGCCTGCGAAGAACGCCTGGAAGCGTTCAGAGATAATAACGCTACCGACCCGCTAGCTTACGAATAAATAAAAAGGCCTGCGCTGTGGCAGGCCTTTTTATCATTTACTTCTGACTTTCCGACACAAAGTAACTCAGCTCTTTAATACAGTGCCTGAGCACCGGATTAAGCCGGGTATTTTTACCGTTCATCACAAACATGTCATGGGTAAAGTTAAATAATGAGCCTTGCGCAATGGGAACCAGCCCAAGGCTTGCGCCCTGCTCTTTTGCCATATAATCGGGCAATAGTCCGACGTACTCACCCGTCATAATGGCAGACATTGCCGCATCATAAGAGTCTGAGAACGTTTGTATTGCCAGGCGGCGGTCATCCTCGATGTAAT
>CAZDUT010000240.1:0-4530 GCA_964508695.1 uncultured Alteromonas sp. | reverse complement strand
ACATGTGCAAACCCTCACCGCGCAACCTCACGGTTGGACGGGGACCTTGTTGTATGTCGCATTACTCACTGCGCAATGTTCAGCGCTATAATGTTGAGTGTCGGGAGCGATGGCCCTGCTTAACTTTTTCTTTCCTCACCCTCTGCGAAACTACCTGGCACAGGCTGAGTGTCAATTCAATTCTGTCTGGCTAAACGGCGAACTTTGATAATTGTCGTTGTAGTACCGTGATAGCGTGGCGGCGTCGTCCGGAATTCCGGCTTTGCGACGGGGCCCGACAAGGGGTAATTTGCATCCCTTGTCACTTTGTGTAAAGCGGGTACAACGTCTCGTTGTCTGACAATTGTGTTCAAACCGACTTAACAGCGTATTTATTTCCAGCTGCTAAGTCGCGAATTATCGCATTAAAGTGGCGTGACAGGCAAGCACAGAATAAGCAGGAGGCTGGAGCTGTGAAAATCGTTGTCAGTACAGGCTTATGCATTGCGCATGCTTGATGTATACTGCGCGCCATGAAAGAAGACGCCCATCAGAAAGTACAGTTTGTCACCGTGGATGCGGACCAGCAGGGTCAGCGCATTGATAACTTTTTGCGTACCAAATTGAAAGGTGTGCCGAAAAGCATGATTTATCGCATTTTGCGTAAAGGCGAAGTGCGCGTGAATAAAGGTAGGGTCAAGCCAGAATATAAACTTCAGGCAGAAGATACCGTGCGTATACCGCCGGTACGGGTAAGTGAAGGTGCGCCTGCACCGTCGCCGAAATTGGCAAAGATTGCTGCGCTGGAGTCTCATATTCTGTACGAAGATGAGCGCCTGCTGGTGATCAATAAGCCCTCGGGCATGGCGGTGCATGGTGGCAGTGGTCTGAGCTTCGGGCTTATTGAAGGCCTGCGAGCACTCAGACCCAATGCCCTCTTTATGGAACTGGTGCACCGCCTTGATCGTGATACCTCAGGATGCATGGTCATTGCCAAAAAGCGTTCGGCATTGCGTCATATGCATGAGCAGCTACGCAGTGGAAAAATGGATAAGCGCTACCAGGCACTGGTTGCCGGCCAATGGCCGGAGAACCGGTTCAAAGTAAAAGCACCGCTGAAGAAAAATAATCTGCAATCCGGTGAACGTATGGTGTGTGTCAGCGATGATGGCAAACCGTCGGAGACGCAGTTTCGGGTGCTGGAGCGCTTTGCGGTTGCGTCACTGGTGGAAGCTTCGCCCATTACCGGCCGAACGCACCAGATCCGCGTGCATTGCCAGCATGCGGATCACGTCATCGCCTGCGATCCCAAATACGGTGATGCCGGTTTCGACGAGACCATCAGATCTACTGGTTTGAACAGACTGTTTCTGCACGCCTGTAGTCTGACCTTATTGCACCCGCGCAATGATGAACCCATCTCGTTTACCGCACCGCTGGATGACAACCTGACTCAGACACTACAAAGGCTTCGAGAATGGCCCACAAGTTAATTATTTTTGACTGGGATGGCACGCTGATGGACTCAGCAGCCAAAATTGTAAGTTGCATGCAATGGGCCGCAAAGGAGTGCAGCGTTCCGGTGCCGGGCGCTGAAGCGGTAGGCAGCATTATTGGCATAAGTTTAAAGCCTGCCATCATGCGATTATTTAATACCCAGGATGAAGCGTTGGCGGACAGGCTGGTTGAGGCTTATAAACTGGCCTTTATCGAAAAGGACGCCACACCCTGTCCCTTGTTCCCGGGTGTGGAATCAATGCTCAGTACACTGAAGTCACAGGGCAGGGTGCTGACAGTGGCCACCGGCAAAGCCCGGCGGGGACTTGATCGTGCGTGGCGCAATACCGACACCGGGCATTATTTTACGGCATCGCGCTGTGCCGATGATGCAGAGTCTAAACCGTCGCCGGATATGCTTGTCCAGCTACTGACGGAGCTGGATATGCAGCCCTCGGACGCTGTGATGGTTGGTGATACGATTTATGATATGCAAATGGCCGAGGCCATCGGAATGGACCGTATTGGAGTGTCTTATGGCGTGCATGCTCAGGTGCACCTGGAAAAATACGCGCCATTGACCATTGTGCACTCTATTGATGAGTTACACGATACGCTGCTATAGCGCCGGATTTTCGCCGGTTGCCATGGCCAGCAAATCAATCTGTGCATGTTCATCAAGCATGTCGCGTAGCAGCATCAGTGGTAAGCCAATAAGGGCATTAGGATCTCTGCATTCGATGCGGTCAAACAGCAATACGCCACGTCCCTCCGATTTAAAACTGCCTGCACAGTCGTAAGGTGTTTCAGTGCGCAGGTAGCGCTCAATATCTTGCGGACGTAATGTACGAAATGTCACACGTGTGCACTCAGTTCGGGTATCGCGAAGGTGTTTAGTCTTGCAGTGCAGACTTACCGCCGTGTAAAACGATACGGTACGTCCACTGCACTGGCTGAGCTGGCGTACCGCATTGTCGTGGCTGTGTGGCTTACCCAGTACCACCGCCGGTACACTGTTTTCGATGAGGGCCACCTGGTCGCAGCCAATAACCACCGCATCGGGATGAACCTGCGCAATTTTACCCGCTTTGGCATCGGCCAGACGCTGGCATAAGTCCACCGGCGATTCATCACGCTTTGGCGTTTCGTCGATATCCGGTGCGATACTCGTGGCGCGAATGCCCAGGTCAGCAAGCTGTTTTTGCCTGTAGGGTGAGCCAGATGCCAGAATGAGCGTAGTCATAAAATATTCCGAAAAGTAGTGAAAGGACGTCAGCCTACCAGCGGAGAAATGCGGTGTCAGTGCTGAATAAGCAGCAACGCACTTTGTTGCTGCTTATTGGATTAAACCTTTGACACTGCTAGGTCTAAGCATTATTATGCGCGCCCTATGCAGAAAGTGAAACTTCCCCATTCGGTTGATCCGGTAAAAAGTGCTGTTAAGCGCTCCGATTATTCGGGCGTGCTAGCCACCAAAGACATGGAACGGCTGTCAGGGGCAGTGGTCAGTTGTGCTGACTGGGTGGACGCAGAAATACAGTTCGAAAAAGACGCGCAGGGTCTTACTGTCTTTCACGGCCATTTGGAAACACAGGTCACACTTATCTGCCAGCGGTGTAATGGTGAGTTTTCTCACACGCTGAATGTGGAGTTTTGCTTCAGCCCGGTGCAGGGGCAGTCGCAATTCGACCTTGAGCAGTTACCCGAAGCTTATGATCCGGTAGAAGTTGATGAACATGGAATGATTAATCTACTTCAACTCTTCGAAGACGAATTGATTTTGTCATTACCGATTGTATCCCTTCATGCAGAGAAGGAGTGTGCAGTGGGTCAGGACGATATGCAGTTTGGCGAGATTGAGGCGGAACAAGAGCAACCAAACCCTTTCGCGGTTTTGAAAGAACTTAAGCGAGACCAGGAGTAAGTTATGGCAGTACAACAAAATCGTAAAACGCGTTCGAAGCGTGGTATGCGTCGTTCACACGACTCATTGACAGGCGCGACTTTGTCTGTCGATCAAACGTCGGGTGAAACACACCGTCGTCACCACGTAACCGCAGACGGTTACTACAAAGGCAAAAAAGTCATCGCTGACTAATTACGGTCGGTGACAAGACATTGTCTACACTAACCATCGCGTTAGATATCATGGGGGGCGATCATGGTCCCCCTGTTATTCTTTCCGCAGCCACAAAAGCCATCCGTGAGCATACCGATTGCCATTTCATTCTGTGCGGCAATCAGGACATCATCTCTCCCGCTATTAAAGAATTAACTCAAGCCGAACAGGCCAGAGTAAAAATTTCGCATTGCGATCAGGTCGTTGAAATGGGGGAAGCACCCACCTCGGCGCTGCGTAATAAAAAACAATCGTCAATGCGGCGTATCCTTGAACTTGTCGACAGCGGCGACGCGAGTGCCTGTGTCAGTGCCGGAAACACCGGTGCACTGCTGACGCTAGCCTATTATCAGTTAAAAACGCTGGCAGGGGTTGACCGACCGGCGCTGGTGTCTGCTATGCCAACGGCCAGCAACCATAAAGTGTTCTTGCTGGATTTGGGCGCAAACGTAAACTGTACCTCTGAGATTCTGTTTCAATACGGCGTAATGGGCTCGGTGCTTGCGCAACAAGTCGAGGGTATCGAGGCTCCACGGGTGGCGCTGCTTAATGTGGGTGAAGAGGACATTAAAGGTAACCCTCAGGTAAAACATGCCGATCAGATGTTTAAAAATTCACCAGGGATTAATTACATTGGCTATGTCGAGGGTGACGATATTTTCACCGATCACGCCGATGTCGTGGTCACCGATGGCTTCACCGGTAACGTTGCCCTAAAATCCAGCGAAGGCCTTGCCAAGCTTGTGGTGCACGAAGTTAAACGTCAGTCTCAGCGAAATATTTTTACCCGAATTCTCGCAAAAATTGCACTTCCATTACTAAAATCTATCTACAATCGAATGAACCCCGACCAGTATAACGGCGCCAGTCTGATAGGATTGCGCGGCACTGTTATCAAGAGTCACGGCAATGCTTCATCAGACGCTTTCTACTAC
>CAZDUT010000239.1:0-4542 GCA_964508695.1 uncultured Alteromonas sp. | reverse complement strand
CAATACCCTTTCACAAAATCAGCGTGTTCTGGCAGCGCTTTGACTGCAGCAAGCACCCGTTCACGCTGCTGCCCTAGTGAGTTAGTCAACTGGTCGTCAGAAAGCATGGTCGCAGCCGGATGATAATGGGTTGGGGTGATGCCCTGACCCAGCATCACCTGGGTCCAGGAGTCCACACGAAACAGCTCGTTTTGTTTTTGAAAGGCGTGAGCCTGCTCTTTAAAAAGGGTAATGCGACTGGCCATTGAGTCGGGCACTTGCATGTCTTTACAATGCTGCCAGAACGGGCTGTCATCGCGTTCGGTCACATGATAATGCAGGATGATAAAGTCGCGGATGCGCTCGAGCTCGGCCTGGGTTTGGCTGTTATATTCGTCTATCAGCGCCGGGTCGTGACCGCTATGAGGAAACAGCTGCATAAAGCGTGTAATGGCCATCATGACCAAATGGATGCTAGTGGATTCAAGTGGCTCCACAAAACCACTGGCCAGCCCCAGTGCCAGACAATTGCGATGCCAGGCTTTTTTTCGTCTTCCGGTTTTAAAGCGCAATGTTTTAGGAGCAGTAAGCGGTTCACCTTTGACGTTCTTTAACAGGGTGTCACGCGCTTCGTCGTCGCTCATAAATTTACTGGCGTACACCAAACCATTACCCACCCGGTGTTGCAAGGGGATCTCCCACTGCCAGCCGGCATGGTGGGCCGCAGCGCGGGTGTAGGGCGGGGCAGGCTGAGTGCTTTCAGTTTGCACGGCGCAGGCGCTGTCGCACAGTAGCCACTGCGACCAGTCCTCAAAACCGGTTTCTAGCGTTTCTTCAATCAGTAAGCCTTTAAAGCCGGTGCAATCAATGAAAAAGTCACCGTCTACCACCTCGCCACTTTCAAGATGCAGGGCGCGGATGTCGCCATTATCATGCTGGGAAACGCTGCTGATAACACCTTCAGTGCGGGTGACATTCAGCGCACTGCAAAACCGCTTTAGAAAGCTGACATAGTCGCCGGCTTCAAGATGATACGCATACTGAATATTACTTTGTGGCGAGGTTGCGAATTTATGCTGGCGGGCCGCTTCAAGTTCAAAACAGTAATCTCCGTATGTACCTTCCAGACCCTTTTCTTTGGCGCTTAAGAAAAAGTGTACAAATTCCGCCAGCCAGCTTTGCTGACCGGTCACGCCAAAAGAGTGAATATAGCGCTCGCCAATATGTCCCCAGTTTTCAAACTGGATACCCAGCTTAAACGTGGCAGAGGTCGCGCGCATGAACGCCTGTTCGTCAATCTGCAACAGTTTATGAAAGGTTCGCAAAGGCGGGATCGTCGCTTCACCGACACCGATAGTGCCGATAGTTTCTGACTCAATCAGTCTGACATTCACCAGCGGCCCCATTTTACGCGCCAGAGCGGCCGCGGCTATCCAACCGGCAGTGCCGCCACCGGCAATCACAATTTTCTTCGGCGTTGTTGTCATAATCTTACTACTTGTTGAGTTGATTAATGATGATGGCCCGCAAGCGCCGGGCCTGCAGCTCGTCTAATTCGGCAAGCACTCCCTGACCCGCTTCAGGAATATGCGCCGATGCAATATCGCTGTTTCCAAATACGTAGTGGTCGAATAATGCTTTAAAAGCGGCTTTTTCGCGCTCAGGTCGATCGCGTATGGCTAACATGGCATGAAACAGGGCCGGCATCCCGTGGCCAAGAAAGGCAGCGGCCTCGCTCCACCAGAAGTTAACCAGAATATTGAAGTCGCTTAACCCCTCTACCTGATGCCACCACATGCTGGGAATAAAAATACCATCGCCAGGGCCCAGTTCGGCAACCTGCGCATGCCTGATGGCCTCTTTGAATCGCGGAAAACGTGCATAGTCAGGGGCGTGAAAATCTACCATGCTGATCATCTGGCCCCCGGGTGTTTTTTCCACTGGTCCCGGATACAGATTTTCAACCTGCTCAGGGGGAAATACTACTACGCGACGTTTACCCGCCACGCAGCAGGCGATATTTTCGTTACAGTCAAAGTGGCAGGACGCCAGAGACTGGTTACCTACCCAGATGCTTACCAGCGGCTTGTCACTGCCGGTGGGGACAAGTTGTGGCGTCTGGCTGAACTGCAAATCAGGTTTAAGGCCCGGAAAGTACGTATCCACCGGCGCAGAGGCCATATATAACGATTTGTCCTGTGGTCGGGTAAGCAGCTCATCCAGGAAGTCACTGACATTTTGTCGCACGCTTTCATAATTGAGAGATGCCGCATCCTGCTCATAAAAATACCGGCCTTTGATCGCCGAGGATGCCCGATACACCATGGAGGGACGCCCGTTATAAAACCCGGACAAATAGTCCACCGCCTCGGAAGGGGCACGTTTAGCGTGGCTCAAAAGTGGCCAGTGACTGGCAATGCCGCGCAGGATGAGCGGTGAGGCCTGCTCAGTGAGTTCAGACAAAGGCGGGGCATCACCGGCGGCGACTTCCTTTACCCGCTGGCTGATAGCATGTACCGCTTCAGGCATTGGCGCGCTGCTCATACTGCAGGCGGATATTTTTCAAATCCACCAGTGTCTGAATATTACTCAGTGATGATAAGGCCAGAAACAAGCCCTGCAGAAACCCCTTTTGATGCAGGGTGTGCAAGTCGTCTGCGCTTAAGGCGGCAACCTTCTCCTGACTGATTGTGTAGTAACCACTTACTTTCAGTGGAGAGCCATCGGCAAGCTCAATATCGATATTTAACGGCTCGAGCAAGTCCAGCGAATGCCAGGCGCTGACCATGGCTTTGGTCGCCTGCATGCCCTGATGAATAACGTGTAGCACAGACGCAATACGGTTCAGATAATCAGAATTGCCGCCTTTGGGCAAAAATAAGGGGGTACCGTTTTGTTCGCTTACCCGTGGGCTGGTGGTATCGATATGCACCATCACTTCCTCACCATCACCATGCAGGCCAATGGCAAAAGGGCCGCGCGCGATAACCGCAGGCACATAGTCTGTCGCCCAGCCATTGTGCGAACGAAGACTTTCATAAGTGTTGGGCAGTGTTTCGTTTAAAAAGAGGTTTTCGTTACGTTCCAGCCCCAACAGTGCTGTCATCGTAAAGCTATTGGTGTCCTTATCCGGGTAAAACAGCACCGGATAATGCTTCATGATGTCTGCCAGTTCAGTGGCAAAAACCGGTACAGACGTGACGTTATCGCCAAATTCGGCCCGGTACTGATTGATCACCCGTATATCTTTGTGGGTGACATTATCCAGAAGGGTGTAGTTATTATTCATATTTCTGCCTTTTTAGAACCTGCGCCCCGCGATGCCCACCTTTTACCTTTTATCAGGATTTACTTTGTGCGGGAGTGAATACTATCTAATCACATTCTGCAGCGGGTATCACCTGCGTATTTCGGCTGTTTAGCGAGCGCACAACGCACAAAGGCCACCGAAGTGGCCTTGCGTTTTTGATGCATCATTTCAACAACTTAGAAAGTATATCGTGCACCAAGATTGTATCGTGCACCCAAGTCTTCCAGGTACCAAAGCTGATTAGGTGTACGGCCATGCTCCCGGCTGTTTTCACCGGTGATGTTGATACCTTCAACAAACACTGACAGGTGCTCATTCACCTCGTAGCTTACGTTTGCGTCTATCTGATAATAGTCTTCAATATAAGCGGGGTTGTTAGAGCCCTTGTAGTTTGCCCGGTTCAGGTATTTCTCGCGCCAGTTCCATGCTACCCGCGCGGTCCAGCCATAGTTCTCGTAAAGCAGAACCAGGTTAGCGGTATCACTTAAGCCGGTCAGGGCGAACTGCGACACATTCGGGTTACCTTCGTTATCAAAACCAATGTCACCGCGTACGATGGTGTAGTTTGCCTGCACCCCAAAACCGGTTTCACCGAAGAAGTGTTGCACCGCGAACTCGCCACCATACAGTTTGGCTTCCCGGTTGTTTTGCGGGTAGGACGTACGGAACACCAGGTCCGGATCGCCTTCCTCAGGAATCAGATCCCATCCGGGAGTTTCACCAAGCTCAAGAATCTGTTCCGCCGAACCGGTGTAGTCATCTGCGCCGTTAGGATATGCCTGCGGTTGTTCCAGCAGTACCATCATGGCAAACAGTGACGTATCATCGACGGCAAAACCACGATCGCGAAGTGCATTGGCCGCTGCAATAGCACGTGGGCCTGATGTCTGGTCCTGAATACCGAAGTAGGTGCGATCTTCCTGGCCGGTGCCGATAAAGTTAGATACCCGTTTTTCGAAGAAGCCGACCGACGCATAACTGGTTTCGTCGTAGTACCACTCAAACGAAATATCCAGGTTGTCTGATTCAAGCGGCAACAGCGCCGGGTTCGAGGAACTGGCCGTTGCACGGGCACCGTTTAGGGTGGAGCCTGTCAGACCAAACCCGCTTGGTGACACCCGCAGCGATCCATACCCTGCACGGGCGATGGTTTTACTGTATGAAAAACGCCCTTTCACATCATCGGTAAGCATGATGTCAAAATCTAAGCTGGGTAACAGGTTGTCATAGTCAGCTTTTACACTTAGCGGCTG
>CAZDUT010000238.1:0-4556 GCA_964508695.1 uncultured Alteromonas sp. | reverse complement strand
AATGGCCCGACTGTGCCGCTGATATATCTTCTTTGGCAATGTCCATGGCCAGCCGATCAACCAACAGCGAAAGGTTTTTCTCACGTGCCATTTCCAGCCACTCTTCTACCTGCTCGGGGGAAGGTTGTGTCGCTGAAAAAGAGTCGGTGTCCAGAGAGTAAAGCTGATCATGATACTTGCCGGTGATCACCCGCAGGCTTTCCAATGCGAACTCCAGTTGGTTCTCGGCCTGTATTTCCTGTGCAACAGTACTGTCAAAGTTAGCCTGGGCTTCATGTACATCGGTGATTGCGGTCAGTCCCACTTCAAAACGTTGGCGGGTTTGCTCAAGCTGACGCTCAATGGCGCGCTTTTCTGAGCGCACAAACTCAAGGCTGTCACGCGCACGCAGCACATCAAAATACGCAGTAACGGTGCGCACAATTAAGTCCTGCATGCTGGCGGCATACTGCGCGTCGCTTTGTTCCGCCACTTTTTCAGCGCGGTCCAGTCCCACCCAGTTGGCGTAATCAAACAACGACATGTCCAGTGACAGACCGTAATTGGTGGTTGTGGAGTCTATTTCAAGCTGGATAATTTCGATGTCCTGGGAATTACCTAACGTCTGCTGACGCTCGGCAGAAGCATCTTCATAGCTCACGAAGCCGGAAATTTGCGGTAACAGGTTCGCACGGCTGACGCCGATGCCTTCATAGGCTGCGTCGCGCTGAGCTTTAGAGCGGTTAACCAGGGGATCATTGGCCAGCGCCCGTTCGTAAACCTGCATCAGATCATCTGCCAGTACTGATGTTGATACGCCAATTCCAATGATCAGCGACAGTAGTGTTCGTTTCATGCTTGCGCCTTCCTACTTGTTATTAGGTATAAGTCCCTGCGGACTGTCGATGGTGTAAGTGTATGAAAAATAGTGACCTAACCGCCAGCACACTCTGGTAACAGTCCGTGTGCAACTGTAACAGAATATGTTTACGCAGTGGCAACTAATACACGCCAAAACGTTCAATGCTGAACGACTTGGTTAATGGGCTTATTGGCGTATACATGGAACGCCAGTGCTTATACCATGCATGATACTAATTTATTCACGAAAAGTGACTGTCGATGAGCAAACAAAACCCTTCATTTACCTCAAATGACGTCGAAATTCTGGGCGTTGAGCCGGTCTATGATGGCTTTTTTAAAATGCAACGTTACCAGTTTCGCCACAGGCTGTTTGCCGGAGGCTGGAGTGACACGGTTACCCGCGAAATCTTCGAGCGGGGTCATGCTGTGGCCGTTTTGCCGTACGATCCTGTCACTAACGAGTTTGTACTTATCGAGCAGGTCAGGATTGGTGCGCTTGCGACCGCTTCAACCCCATGGTTGATGGAAGTCGTGGCCGGTATCATCGATGACGGGGAGTTGGCGGAGTCGGTTTGTCATCGGGAGGCCAGTGAGGAGGCGGGTATCACCCTGACACACCTGACCAAAGCACTGAGTTATTTATCCAGTCCCGGAGGAACGACGGAACGGTTGCACATTTTTGTTGCCCAAACGGATTCTACCAGCGCAAGCGGTGTGCATGGTCTGGATAATGAGTCAGAAGATATTCTGGTGCATCGGGTGCCTGAAAGTCAGGCGCTTGAATGGCTCGAATCTGGCCGCATTGACAACGCCGCAGCGATAATTGCGCTACAATGGTTCTTTATGCATAAAACATCTCTACTGAGGACTTGGCAATCAACGTGAAGTATTCGCAACGTAAGTATGTACCTGACCTGCCCCGATTACAGGCTCTGTGTGAACTTAATTACGCACAATTTCTGCAAGTGCTCCCGGAGTGTGACACGGCAAGTCTGAAGTTTGCTTTCTCTGTGAGTACTCACTTACGCTATGTTATCGAAATAACAGAGGCGACGCCCTATACCACAACGGAAATTATTGAGCAGCCGGATCCATCAGCGCCTTCCTTTCTTAAACCAAAAATGACGGTTCGGCTGTATCATGATGCAAGGATGGCAGAAGTTCTCAGCAGTCAGAATACCGGTGCGCTCCACGCGTCCTACCCGTACCCGAATCAGCGGATGCGGCAACGCAACGAGAAATACCTGGTAAATTTGTTTTTGGCCGAATGGCTGGATTTCTGTCTTAAACAGCAACCTAAAGCAGTCTCAGAGGCACAATGAAACTTGTTCAAATCAGCGACTGTCATCTGTTCGATGACACTCAAAAGACCGGCTATGGCGATATTAATCCCTACCAAACACTGAGTCGTGTACTTGACGATATACGTGAGTCAGACTGTGATGGTGTGATTGTTACCGGCGATATCAGTGAAGATGACAGCCATGCCAGTTATGGTCATTTTATGCTGCTTATGGAAGAAAAGCTGGGTGAGTTACCGTGGAAAATGATCCCGGGTAATCATGACAACAATGAACATTTTGATGCACTTTCCGAACGCCACCTGATAGCTGGCGATCCCTGGGTGTTCGGTAAATGGTGTATTCATGGCCTGGACTCACGGACTCAGACATCCCACGGCAATGTTAACGAAACTCAGTTAATGGCGACGACGTCGGCATTGGCGCAATACACCTCAAAAAACCACCTGGTATGCGTGCATCATCATTTGACCGACACGCAGAGCTGGATGGAAAAACACGACATGACCAATGCCGGGGATATTCTCGACTGGCTTGAAGACCAGCCACAGTTACAACATATTATTCACGGTCATGTACATCATCCGCTTGAGTCTGTGCATAAAGGCAATGCGCTGTATGCTGCACCGGCTACAGCATGGCAATACGCACTACAGGACGAATTTACGGTAACGGATGAGGCGCCGGGTTATCGAATTCTGGAACTGGATGATGATGGTAGCTTTTCAACCTCAGTCAGGCGTATTGCATGAGTCATGTGTTGTACCTGCATGGCTTTCTTAGCTCAGAATTATCGGTCAAGGCTGTTGCGACCAGGACATATGTTGAAACGCACCACCCGACAGTGACGTTGCATACGCCGCGCCTGTCGAATTACCCCCGACAATTACAGCCACAATTAGAACGTTTGGTAGCCCAGCGGCCGGAGTTAACAGAGGGCGGCATACGGGTAATCGGCAGCTCTATGGGGGGCTTTCTGGCAACCTGGCTGGTTGAGCGTTACGGCGGTAAAGCGGTGCTGATCAATCCCGCAGTAAGACCGTTTGAATTGTTGCAGGATTACTTAGGGGAGCACCAAAACCCCTATACCCGGGAAGATTTTCAATTGGTGCCCGGCGACATTGACGCGTTACTTGCGCTGGATACTCCGGTGGTAGGTAGCCCTGAGAATTACCGTGTATTACTACAAACAGGCGACGAAACACTGAATTATCGCGAGGCTGAGACGAAATATGCTGGCAGTGAGTTGGTCATAGAGCAGGGAGGAGATCACAGTTTCACTTCGTACGCATCGCATCTTCCCGACCTGGCGTCATTTCTGCTTGGATAGGTAAGCAGTCATTGCCCGCTTCTGTATCCCCTGATACCATCGATAGCATTATAGATTAGCCGTATTCTGCCTTCCGTCTGGCAAGAACCGCAAAGCCGAAAAAATAACGATTATGTCGACACAATATAATTCCGATGCAATTGAAGTCCTTAACGGGTTGGAGCCGGTCCAGCGTCGTCCGGGTATGTACACCGACACGGTTCGTCCCAATCACCTTGGCCAGGAAGTGATCGACAATAGTGTGGATGAAGCCCTGGCTGGGCATGCCAGTACCATCAGAGTGGTGTTACATGAAGACCAGTCACTGGAAGTGACCGACGACGGCCGGGGGATGCCGGTGGATATTCATCCGGAAGAGAAGATGTCAGGCGTCGAGCTAATCATGAGCAAGCTGCACGCAGGCGGCAAGTTTTCTAACAAAAATTATGCCTTTTCCGGCGGTTTACATGGGGTGGGAATATCCGTGGTCAACGCGCTGTCGACGCGGGTAGAGGTCACGATCCGCCGTGGCGGCAACGTTTATCAGATCGTGTTTGCCAATGGCGATAAAATTGAAGAGCTCAAAATTATCGACAGCTGCGGCCAGCGGAATACCGGCACCCGGGTACATTTCTGGCCGGATCCCCAATATTTTGACTCCGCGAAATTTTCAGTTACCCGCTTAAGCCATAATCTCAGAGCAAAAGCCGTGTTATGTCCTGGTCTGAAAATTCGCTTTGACGATAAGATCAGCGGCGAGACCCAGCAGTGGCATTATGAAGATGGCCTGCAGGACTATTTGTACCAGGCCGTGAAGGAGTTTGAAACCCTGCCACAGGACACTCCGTTTGTAGGCAGCTTTAGCGGTAACACTGAGGCCGCCGACTGGGCGGTAATGTGGTTACCAGAGGGCGGGGAGCTGACCACCGAAAGTTACGTGAACCTGATCCCAACCGCGCAGGGTGGGACCCACGTCAATGGCTTACGTCAGGGATTACTGGAATCGATGCGCGAGTTTTGTGAGTTCAGGAATTTATTGCCGCGCGGGGTGAAACTGTCACCTGACGATATCTGGGATCGCTGCGCCTATATACTGTCGACAA
>CAZDUT010000237.1:0-4564 GCA_964508695.1 uncultured Alteromonas sp. | reverse complement strand
GGTTTTAATCTGCTCAATCACCTCACTGATCTGGTCAACGCTGGTGCCATCGCCACGGTCCCAGGAGCGCCACTGATGGCCGTAAACCGGTCCCAGCTCGCCTTCGTCAGTGGCCCACTCATCCCAGATCGACACGCCGTGCTCTTTGAGATAAGCAATATTGGTTTCGCCTTTCAAAAACCATAGCAGCTCATGAATAATCGACTTCAGGTGACATTTCTTTGTGTTCACCAGCGGGAAGCCTTCCTGCAGATTAAAGCGCATCTGATAACCGAACACGCTGCGCGTGCCTGTACCGGTGCGGTCCTCTTTTTTAATGCCATTGTCGCGCACGTGGCGCATCAGGGTTAAATACTCTTTCATGATGATGTCGACTTTTTGCGTTTCTCTGGAGTGTTACCGGCTTTGACATAGGCGCGAATAAGTAGCCATAAACCCAGTAACATCATTGGAATACATAACAACTGTCCCTGGCTTAGACCCAGTTGATAGAGGCCGATGTGGGCATCAGGCTCTCGGAAAAATTCAACGATAAAACGGAAGCAGCCGTAACCCAGCAAGAATAATCCGCTAACGGCACCTACCGGACGAGGTCTGGCCGAATAGAGCCAGAGAATAATGAACAGCAGCACTCCTTCCAGCGCAAATTCATAAAGCTGTGAGGGGTGACGCGGCACATTGCCCGCGTCCGGAAAAATAACGGCCCATGGCACATCTGTTGGCCGGCCCCATAATTCGGCATTGAGAAAGTTACCGATCCGGCCTGCGCCCAGCCCAATGGGAACCAGCGGTGCGACAAAATCCCCCAATCTGAGGAAGGTCGTATTCATTCGCCGTGATTGCCAGTAAAGCGCCACCAACACCCCTAACAGGCCGCCGTGGAACGACATACCGCCGCTCCATATTTTGAACAGGTAGAGGGGATTATCAAGAAACATGTCAAACTGGTAAAACAACACGTAGCCCAGGCGTCCGCCGAGAATCACCCCGACAAATCCCCAGAACAGTAGGTCACTGAGCTGGTCGCGACTCCACGAGGTATTTTCCAATCGTTTTTGTGCCAGCAGGTACGCGGCGACAAACCCAACCAGATACATCATGCCATACCAGCGTACGCTGAGAGGCCCGATACTGAAAATTATCGGGTCAATATTGGGAAAAACAAAATAACTACTTTCAACCATCCGTTACTCGATTCCTGCGATCATGCGGATACTGACAACAACCAGCAGTGCAGCCAGTAACCGTTTTAAAAATTTTGTATTCACTTTTTGCCCCAGCTTTGCGCCGATGTTGGCGGTAAATATTGACGTTGCCACAATCCCCAGCGTCGCAGGCAAATAGACAAACCCTACGCCACCCGCGGGCAAATTAGCTTTACTCAACCCAGCCAGAACAAAACTCAGTGTACCAAATACTGCAATGACCATCCCACCTAATGCTGCACACCCTATCGCATGGCGCATATTCACCTTAAACCAAACCAGGGCAGGTACCAATAAGGCACCACCGCCTATTCCCATCAGCGCACTGATCAGGCCCGTCGCCCCGCCTACCGATGAGAGTAATACCGGCGTTGCTGGGGTGGAGGATTCGCGGGTTTTACCAAATATCATCTGTGCAGCAATGGCGATAACCAAGCCGGCAAAAATATGTCGTAGCAGATCACCGTTGATATGGCTCGCCACCTGTGCACCCAGCGTTGCACCAATGGCAATGCCGATACCGGTGTAGAGCACCACCCGTTTGCGTAGATTACCAAGCTTGTAGTGCGCGCGGGCAGAGGATGCCCCGGTAAAGATGATAGTAGACAGCGACGTTGCCACGGCCACTGGCATCACCGCTTCTGCCGTCATGCCATGCACGTGGACCAGTAGGTAAGACAAGGCCGGCACAATAATTAATCCGCCGCCGATGCCAAGCATACCGGCGAGCAGTCCGACGACAACTCCCAGTAGCGCGCAACTCACTAGCGTTATTATTATTGGATCCATGCTACGTCCTTCTAAATCATCCCCTTAGCCTACCATAACTTGATGTCAGTATGATGGATTTTTAGCCCGGAGCCGTTAGCAGATCAGCTTACTGAAAATATCCCCGACAAGGTCAAGAAGTTACTGATTAGTAGCTACAGTGTTACCTTCGTGGATGACGGCGCAGCGGCTGATGATTCGGTGACCAGCAACGACCCTATTCTCCGAAAAAGCGCACAGCAACGCCCGACACGATGGCCCAAAGCGTAAAACAATGTGAGACTTTAATGCCTAATGACCAGGCGCTGGATCTGTGCGTCGATGCAAAGTGAGCATATTCGTCATGGCAAAATAGAGCTCAGGCGCCGGCACGGATAAGGCCGCCTAGCCCCTGGGTTTCCAGATATTGGTTAAGGTGCAGAAATACTTCTTCGTGCGAAGATGATGTCAGCGCGCGGGACAGCAGGTGCTTACATTCTGACAGATTGATGTTGCGGATCAGCCAGTTGATTTTACGCAGGTTGAATGCATTCATGCTCAAGCGGCGATACCCCATCCCCATCAGCAATATCGCACCACCGGGCTCACCGGCAATTTCGCCACAAATGGTGACCGGTATGTGGCAGGCATTCGCCTGTTTGACGATATCGTACAGTGCGCCTAATACCGCTGGATGATAACTGTTGTATAAGCTGGCAACCCGGGTATTATTGCGGTCCACCGCCAGCAGGTACTGCGTTAAGTCATTGCTACCGACTGAGAAAAAATCCACTTGCCTGGCCAGCTGAGGTAACTGGTAAAGTACCGACGGGACTTCCAGCATAATACCGATCCGAGGCCTCACCAGGCGCTCCGCTTTGTGCTTAATTTCATCACAAATTTCAAAAAAAGCCTGGTCAATAAGACGCCGGGCTTCTTCGACTTCGCTTACCGATGAAATCATCGGCAACATAATATGCAGGTTATCCAGACCGATGCTGGCACGTAACATGGCGCGGATCTGAACCAGGAAGATCTCCGGGTGATCGAGCGTTAAACGTATGCCGCGCCAGCCGAGAAACGGGTTTTCCTCATTAATGGGGAAATACGGCAACGGCTTGTCTCCCCCCACATCCAGCGTTCGCATAGTAATCGGCAACTCGGGCGCGGCGCTCAGCACCTGCCGGTAAAGCTCGACCTGCTCATGCTCGGAAGGGAAGCGCTCGCGCAGCATGAACGGAATTTCTGTACGGAACAGCCCGATTCCTGCCCCCATATTGGCACTGCCAAGCTCAGTTTCGGCAGCCAGACCGGCATTGACATACAATGACATCCGACAACCGTCTTTACTTTGGCAGGGCTGTCCCGCCTCCGCCTCAATGCGCTCAGATATCGCCTCTTCTTCTTCAATGAGCTGTATAAATTCGCTGCGAATATTACGCTCAGGCGACACGATGACCTCACCAGAGTAACCATCCAGCAGAATGTCTTTCTCTTCCAGCAATGAAGGGGACAGCGACTGACAGCCCATAACAGCCGGCACCCCCATGGCACGGGCAAGAATGGCAGCGTGGGAGTTGGCGGAGCCACGAATCGAAATGATTCCTTTGAGCTTATCGCGGGGAAATTCCGCCAGCATGGTCGCAGATACCTCTTCGGCCACCAAAATGCTGTCCTCAGTGGGCTGCTTTTCGACAATATTCTTACCCTTCGCCTCAATTAAAATATTGGTAAGGATACGGTTGGACAAGTCGACAATATCAATGGCCCGCTCCTGCATATACGGATCGTCCATTTGCTGGAAGCGGGCGGCATAGGCATCAACCACCATTTTCAGTGATGAGCCGGCATCCCATCCCTGGCGGATTTTTTCCTCAACTTCCCGGCCCAGACTGTTAGCGTCCAGCAGGTGATGGTAAAGCTGGAAAATCGACTTCACATCATCCGGTATCCCTTCGTCCAGCCCTTTGGATAAGGTGTCCACCTGCTCACGGGTAATTTCAACGCCCTTGCGGTAAACCTGGATCTCATCCTGTGGGCGCTCTGTTCGACGCACTATCCAGGTTTTTAGGGAGAAGCTGCGATCCGGCGGAAAACCTTTACCAATTGCCAGTCCCGGGGAGCCGGGGATACCAATGACATTCTTTTGGCGAGGGCTATGCTGAATACTGGCGCTGCTGCTCAGTGCGCCGCGTATATCCGCATTTGTAATCTCCAGCGCAAGCTGCGTTGCCAGTGTCACCAGGAACGCTTCTTCGTCTTCACTGAAGCGACGCATTTGCTGCTGCTGAAGGGTGATAACACCCAGCACCTTGCGCTGGTGAATGATTGGCGTGCCTAAAAAGGCGTTGAGATTATCTTCCTGTACCTGGTCGTAGTATTTGAAGCGGGGATGCTGGTGAGCATTTTCAATATTGAGGGGTTCTTCGCGCTGACCAACCAGACCGATCAGGCCCTCCGAAAAGCCAATCCTTACGTGCTCAACCGCATCCGGGTGCAGACCATCTGTGGCTTTTAGCACGAACTCCTGTTGCTCATAGTCGGCCAGATAGATAGAGCAGGAGTCTACGTTTACGGTATGCTTTACCCGCGTAGCAAGGCGAAACAACGCT
>CAZDUT010000236.1:0-4577 GCA_964508695.1 uncultured Alteromonas sp. | reverse complement strand
ACTTCCTTGGCGAATCAGTCGCTTAGGGAGTTTATACCGGTGCCAGTTACGCGACACACTCAAAATAGTGACATCTTTCGGTGTCAGACCTACTTCTTCGTGCAACTCCCTGAACATGGTTTGTTCTGCAGTTTCCCCTTCATCAATTCCGCCTTGAGGGAACTGCCATGAATGTTGACCATAACGTCTTGCCCAAAATACCTGACCCATTTTGTTGCAAATCACTATGCCCACATTCGCACGGAATCCATCGGCATCTATCACATAGACTCCCGGGCATGCTAGACTTATCTATTATTGCATTCTTCCATAAACCATAGCCCTTTCAAAGCATTAATCGCAGCAGACCGAAATCACCATGCATCCACCCGATTCACCACCTGATACCATAGACGAGCTGATGGCACGCTGTCAGGCGATTGCCGGGCTGTCACTGGGCGAATTAGCTGGCATGGCAAAGGTACACATGCCCAAGGATTTATCACGGCATAAAGGCTGGCCGGGCATGCTGATTGAACTGTGGCTGGGTGCCACGGCCGGCTCGAAGCCACAACAGGACTTCCCGGAGCTAGGGGTCGAACTTAAAACCCTGCCGATCAGCGCCGATGGTCAGGTGCTGGAAACCACGTATGTGTGTTATGCCCCGTTGCTTGCTCAGCCGGGCGTGACCTGGCCCACGTCAAACGTGCGCAACAAACTGCAACAGGTATTGTGGCTGCCGCTGGAAGGCGATCGCCAGATCCCGCTTGGCGAGCGTCGTATCGCCAGTGGCTTTTTATGGAGCCCCTCGGCAGACGAGGATCAGCTGTTACGAGAGGATTGGGAGGAGCTTACAGAGCGAATACTGTTCGGTCAGGTCGAATCAGTGACGGCCCGTCAGGGCAATGCCCTGCATCTGCGTCCCAAGGCCGCAAACGGCAGTGTCCTGACCGATGCGTTAAATGAGGATGGTGAGCGCATCAAAACCCGCCCGCGTGGCTTTTACCTGCGCAAAACCTTTACCCAGGCATTGCTCGAGCGCGCGTTTTCCTGAATGCCTTGCGTCGTCATCGATGCCTGCGTTGCATGGCCTGCACTGAATCAAAAAAAAGCAGCCGACCATCTTCATGGCCGGCTGCTGGCTATTTTTTTGAACTGACAGTTACTGACAGGTAGTAACCGCTATGGCCGTCTCCATTTGCTCCTCTGACGTTACGGTCCCAATATTGACGACGTTCTCTGAGCTACAGTCGGTCTCAACAGCAAAACTGAGGGTGACCTGGCCGCCTTCGGTGGAAGAAACAAGCAATTCATCACCGGCCTGCGGCGCAGTACCACTGCCATTAAAGAAGTAGCTGGAACCTGCAGTGCCACTGGCATTTTCCGCCCCCACTGTACCGCCATTATTCACGCCGGATGACATGTCACCGTAGACAAAGTGAATGTTACCCGCAGAGCCGGTGCCGTCATTGCCAATCCACACCTGCATCGTGACCCGGCTACTCGTATCACCGTAGTGGGGTACATTTTCCCATTCATACACCGTCCATTGCGAGCCACCACCACTTAGCACGGTCGCATACATGTTGCCGCCTTCGTTAAGGTTCAGATCACGCCAGAATGGTGCCAGAATGTTGTTGGGTGCACGGCTATCGGGAAGTTCCTGATTGGCGAAACTGCTAAACGCGCCGCTCTCTGTACCTGCCTCAAGCGTACCGTTTACCGAGAACAGCACCTGCGTATAGGTCTCGCCGTTATAAGTAAACGCTGGCACGTTAAACAGGAAACCACCATCGTCGCAGTCACTGTTACAGGTTAAAGGCAGAGGCGCAGCAAAGTTTGACAGTGGCAGGTAACCAGCAGGTGTGCCGCCTGCATCCATTGCCACATCAATCCCGCCTACATCCAGTTCGCCTTCCCATACCATGCGGTTATTTTCTGCGTCATAGGCAAACGCAGAGGTCGACATACCACCGATTACCGATTCGGTTGCGGAGCCTTCTACGTACGTTGTGCCTTCAGGCAGTGGGTCGGACACGGTAACAGGGCCTGCAAGCTGCCCATTGGTCACCTGCAGTTCATACATCAAGGTATCACCTGCGCTCGCCATGTCCCGATCGACCGACTTCACAAAGACGTCCGGGTTACTGGCTTTGGATGCAAACACGGCAATTGGCATGTGCAGATCAGGGCTACTGTCACCATTGCTGCTCAGGCTCAACTGACCAAACTGCCAGCCAATATCGGCATTATAGTTGGTTGCAGTGACGGTGATGGTGCCTTCTTCACCTGCTTTCAGCTTCAGGTTGTTAGATCCCTTCGCTTTCGGGTCCACATCGACCTGCGCATCAAAACCTGCACCGGATACAGACACATTCCAGTGACCGGTATGTTTGGTTTTGTTGGTCACCTTCCGCGTCCACGAACAGGTACCTACGCAGTTACTGTCCATCATACTGGCGATGTTCAGGGTTTTAGGATCACCACCATTTTCCGGGTTAGCCGCCAGGAAGTTTTCGACAGTCTCATCCATGACCAATCCAATTGAATCGGCCTGTCCCAGCGTGATGCGTCCGGCACCAAGATCAAACGGATCAGCAGGCGTCTCGCCATCCTCTTTGAAAATGTTACTGGTGACCGCCGTCATCATGATGGCAGATTTAATCTCCGGTGCTGTCCAGTCTGGGTGGGCAGCGGCGAGCAATGCGCCAGCACCGGCATTATGCGGGCTGGACATCGACGTACCACTGATGATTTGATACTCCGGTGCGCTTAGTGCCTGTCCATTCGCCTCGGCGCCCATAATATTAACCCCAGGGGCAGTGATATCTGGCTTTAACACGCTGAAAGCCAGTTGCGGACCACGGGAGCTAAAGTCGGCCATAATGTCGCCATTTTCCTCATCGTAAGTTAACTCGGATGGGGTAATGGTCGCCATGGTATCCGTATTGTTGCTTAGCCAGTCCCGAAGGGCGCTGGCGGCAGTGTCGCCGATATGAATGGCGGGCAGGAAGTGGGCATCAGCAGTGGTACTCTCGCCCTGGCCCAGGTTCGCCAGCACATAACCTCCTGCGCCACCGGCAAGTACGTTCTGGCCTTTTGCGGTCCGCGCGATCGTGCCGCGGTCGCACACCACGATTTCACCGTCGAACGTGCCCGCCGGGAACGGGTTAAGGCACTGCCCGGCTGGATCAAACGCGGTAGTATTAGCATGAATGATCCGTGCTGGCCCATAGCCGGCACTAAAACTGCTTCCCTGGATATCCGGCAGACTTGCATCATCGCTGGTCATGTCAATCAGGCTATTCTCAATAGCGCGGTTGTGGGTAGATGCAGCGGTGGTAGATACCCATGGACCAAGGTGTGCAACAGTACTGGGGGTCGGGCCTGAGTTGCCAGCCGATGCGGCCACATAGATGCCGGCTTCAACCGCCGCCAAAAAGCCCAGTTCAACGGTGTCATTATAGGGATTACCACCACCGGAAATGGAATAGTTCAGGGCCGCGATGCCGTTGGGTAAATTGCCCGCATCAATCAGCACCTGGTTAATTGCTGCCACAAGCGCCGAGCCCGGACAGGTTCGCTGACAGACATCATACGCAATCAGGTTAGCGTGCGGCGCGACCCCGGAGATATTGAACGACTGACTGGTAGTGGGTGCGGTCAATACAGCATTGTATACCACGTTGCCCACAGCGGTGGACGCTGTGTGGCTACCATGGCCATCATCATCTTCTGGCACGGTGCCATCAATCGACGTAAAGTCCCATGCGCCTATCAGCTTGTCATTACAGAAGTCTGGATCAACCGTGTCACAGTAGCTTCCCGGCAAATAATTCCCGGACCCCAGCGGGTTTTCGTGATCATAGCCATCCCCCCCAATATCTGCAAACGACGGATGGTCGCTGTTGATACCAGAGTCCAACACCGCCACAACCATGCCTTCCCCTTTGGGACCGTCACTGTTGGATGCCCAGATTTCCGGCGCATCAATCCATTGCGGTCCGACATCGGTCAGCAAGTGCTCCATGCGTTCACGTTGCACACTCACCACCCCTTCCATCGATGCCATAGCCTTGGCTTCTTCGACACTCAGTTCGACCGCGAAACCATTTATAGCATGCTGATAATTGTAACGGGGATTCAGGCTCCGGCTAAACATACTTCCCGCCTTGCTTAGCACGTCATTTTGACGGTCTTTCAGATAACGGCCATATTTTTTTGCAGCCTTACTGCGGGTATCGAGCTTAGTTTTGCCGTTGGCTCTGGCGCTCGTCGCTTCAAGATCGCCTATACCGCCGTCATACAACGCGATGGCCGGCTCCTCGAGGCGAACAATATACATATTTGAGGTTATATTACTGGCAGTGAACTTCACTTCTTCGAGCTGGTTCGTTGCGAGTGATAGCGTGTTTGAAGCATTAGCGATCTGGCTCGTTAAGCCAGCTGCAGCCAGTGCAACTATTAAATTCTTCCTGGCAAAATTCATGTGTTAACTCCATCGTCTTACAGATTCATAAATGTGAAAAGCTCAGGACATGACACCATTAACACCACGTTACTAAGACGATTTTTGGCTGAGAAACAAAGATTCTGAC
>CAZDUT010000235.1:0-4583 GCA_964508695.1 uncultured Alteromonas sp. | reverse complement strand
CACCTCCAACCCATTCGATAGCATGCTGCCATTTTTTCCGGTCGACGGCCGTGACCTGAACCCCTTGCTACAGGATTTCGGCATGATTATTCACCCGCCTATGCTTTACATGGGCTATGTCGGCTTTTCTGTGGCTTTCGCGTTTGCCATCTCCGCCCTGTTATCCGGTCAACTGGATTCCACCTGGGCACGCTGGTCCCGGCCCTGGGTCATTGCGGCCTGGTGTTTTTTAAGTGTCGGTATTGCGCTGGGCAGCTGGTGGGCCTATTACGAGCTGGGTTGGGGCGGCTGGTGGTTTTGGGACCCGGTTGAAAATGCGTCATTTATGCCATGGCTGGCAGGTACCGCCCTGATGCACTCCCTGGCCGTTACGGAAAAGCGCAAAGCCTTTAAATCCTGGACCGTACTGCTTGCCATCGCAGCGTTCTCGCTGAGTCTGCTGGGTACCTTCCTGGTGCGCTCTGGTGTGATAGTGTCTGTTCATTCATTTGCCAGCGATCCAACGCGCGGCATGTTTATTCTGGGCATTCTGGTGGCACTCTCGGGGTTTGGCCTGCTGTTGTACGCCCTTCGCGCCGCGCAACTGAAAAGCCCCGGACGCTATCAGACATTTTCCCGCGAAGTCTTGCTGATGGGTAATAACATCTTGCTTTGCGCCGCCGCGCTGGTGGTTTTGTTAGGCACTCTGTTGCCATTGGTTCACAAAGAGCTGGGGCTCGGTTCTATCTCTGTCGGTGCGCCCTTTTTCAACCAGATGTTTACATTGCTGATTGTTCCGTTTGTGCTATGCCTTGGCTTAGGCCCGCTCACTCGTTGGAAGCAACAGGAGCCTGGCGCGCTAAAGAAGCAATTACTTATTGCCTTTGGCCTTAGTCTCAGTGCAGCCATGCTGATCACCATGAGTTACAGCGAGCCCAGTTATATGGCTGCGTTGGGACTGGTGCTGGCATTTTGGATCCTGATAACCAGTGTTCAGGAAGTGATGCAACGGATAAGCGCCATGCGTGATGATGCATCTGTCCTTCAGCGTCTGCGCAAACTTACGCCCAGTCACTGGGGGATGGTATTGGGACACCTTGGCTTTGCAGTCACTATCATTGGCATATCACTGGTATCCAATTATGAGGTTGAGCGGGATGTCAGAATGGCACCGGGTGAAACCGTGACGCTGGGTGATTATGATTTTACCTTTCGTGATGTGGTTGAAGATAAAGGTCCGAACTACACCGCCGATATCGGGATTTTTGACGTGTTCCGAAACGGTGAGAAGGTGGTTCACCTGGAGCCGGAAAAGCGCATGTATACCGTACAGCGCATGCCAATGACCGAAGCCGGAATCCACTCGACCCTCACCCGGGATTTGTTTATCGCCATGGGTGAGCCATTGGAAGGAAGCGCCTGGGCAATACGCATTTACATAAAACCTTTCGTTATCTGGATTTGGGCCGGCGCCGCGATCATGGCACTGGGTGGAGCATGCTCCATCAGTGATCGCCGTTACCGCCTGGCAAAAGTCGCCAAAGCCAGGAAGATTTTCTCTGGCCCGTCATCGGCCAACCGGCCAATAGGAGAACAGCAGTGAAGAAGTTACCGCTTGTAGCCATCCCCCTTGTGCTATTTGTTCTGCTTATCGTGTTTCTGTTCCAGGGGCTCTTTTCTGATCCCCGCGCGCTGGACTCCCAGGTCAAAGACAAACCGGTTCCGGCATTCAGTCTGCCTGATTTGATGGCCCCGAACGTCACTTACACTCCCGAGGATCTCACAGGCAAAGTCAGAATACTTAATGTCTGGGGCGTGTGGTGTGTGACCTGTGCAGTCGAACTGCCGTACCTTACGCAATTAAGCAATGAGCAGGGAGTGAATTTTGTTGGCCTGTACTTTGATCAGGATCTGGATCCTGACTTTGGCACCAAAACCCTCACCCGCGTCCAGCAGGAAGTCAATGATATGCTGGCACGCTATGGCAACCCCTATTCGTTCAACATTTTTGATGTCCAGCGTAATATGTCACTGGATCTCGGCGTGACCGGTGCACCGGAGCACTTTGTGATTGATGCCGACGGTGTCATTCGCATGCACCATATCGGCGATATCAATGAGCGGGTGTGGAAAAATAAAGTCGGCCCACTCTACCGCCGTCTGGTAGAGAAAAGCGACGTCGGGGAGACTGAATGAAACTGCTCAACATCCTGCTGTTAGCCATGCTGTTGAGCGCCACCAGCATGGCCAGTGAAGACAACTTCGCCTTTGAGGATCCGGCCACGCGCGCGAAGTTCCTGCGACTTACCGAAGAACTCCGCTGTCCGATGTGTCAGAACCAGAATATCGCGGACAGTGACGCCATGATTGCCCATGACATGCGCCGCAAAGTTTATGCGCTGCTGCAACAGGGCAAGTCCGAGCAGGAGGTTATCGACTATATGAAAGCCCGCTATGGCGACTTTGTGCATTATCAGCCACCGCTAACCGCCGCTACCCTCTGGTTGTGGGCACTGCCGGTCATATTCATTCTGTGTGGCGCTGCGATTGTTGTCATGCGGCGCAAAAACGCACCCGATAACGAAGACATTCAGGATAAGCTGGCCCGGGCAGACGCTATGCTCGAACAGGAGAAAGAATGAGTTGGTCTGTGTTTTACCTCATCGTTTCTGCATTACTGACACTGGTGGTACTGCTGATTGTTGCGCCCTGGTTCTTACGCCGCCAACATGCCAAGGCGGATTACCTGAGTAATACGCAAATTGTCCGCCAGCGACTTAATGAGTTGCAGCGGGAGCGCGAAGAAGGTCTGATTTCTGACTCAGACAAAGTGCAGGCCGAGCAAGAGCTAAAGCTCGCGCTGGTTGATGAGTCAGCATTTATCCAGCAAAAACGTAAAGGTGCGCGATTGCCACTACTGGTTGGCGCCATTGTTGCTATCACGGCGGGCACCACCGTTTACCTTAACGTGAATCAGCTAGAGAAGGTATCGCGTGCGCAACAGGCAATCGATAACCTGCCGGCACTCAGCGATCGACTCGCCCGTGGCGAAATGTCTGAGTTTACACAACAGGATGTGGCAGATTTGGCGCTGGCAATACGTCAGCGTTTACGCCACTCACCTGAGGATGACCGTGGCTGGATGTACCTTGGACGCCTGATGATGTCTCTGGGTCAAAGCGCCCAGGCCCAAGAAGCCGTCGAGCGGGCCGTCAGCCTGGCACCAACGCGTCAGGAAAACCGTATTACCCTGGCGCAGATGCTGATGTCCTCCGGAGACGCACAGCAACTCGCCCGCGCGCAGACATTATTATCCGGATTACTAAAAGAAAGTCCGGATAATAACAATCTTGCGCTTATGATGGCGGTGGTCTCGGCACAGCTTGGTGACCTGCAACAAACGCAGCACTACTATGCCCAGGTCAAAGACAAATTACCGCAAGGCAGTGATATTGCCGCGAGCCTGCGTAGTCGCATTGCTACGCTGACGGCGCAAACACAGGAAGCCCCGTCACCATCGGTTACCCCATCAAAAACAGGCTTTACCGTCACGGTGGATGCCGCGAAGGAAGCCCGCGACGCGTTACCGGATACGGGCTATCTGATTGTCTTCGCCCAGGATGCCAACAGTGACAACCGGATGCCGGCGGCTGTCATTAAGGTCCCGCTGTCATCCTTCCCCACGACCGTGCAACTGAACGCCGAAAATGCCATGATGCCGCAATACACACTGCAACATCTGGACAAAGTCCGTATCACCGCCAGAGTGTCACTGGACGGGGACGTCGCGCCGGCGAAAGGCGAATGGCAAGGAGAAGCCATCCGGGATGTCGAGGCGGGTCAGACACCGTCACTTACTATCACAATCAATAAGGAACTACTGTGAGCGCAATGTCTAAGCTTATCGCGATTTTCTTTTTTTCAGCCGCTTTCACACTTTCCGGCTGTGCCTCAAATCAGGCCCGGCAGGGCTCAGAGGACGCGCAGGTTAACCAGGGCGACGACCGCGATCCTCTTGAGCCGGTAAACCGCCTGATGTGGGACCTCAACTGGGAAGTGGTCGATGCTTACCTGCTGCGTCCTGCGACGGTTGTGTATGTAACGGTAATGCCTGATTTTGCCCGCACCGGCTTACTCAATGCGGCACAAAATCTGGCTGAGCCCGCAAATATGCTGAACAACTTTTTTCAGGGTAAAACCGATGAAGGTATGGATAGCCTGGCACGCTTTGCACTGAACTCTACCGTGGGCCTGCTTGGCACCATTGATGTAGCGAAGAAACTTGGCATTGAACGTCAGGAAGAAGAGTTTGGTGAAACACTGGGTACCTGGGGGGTTGGTACCGGTCCGTATTTAATGTTCCCGCTGCTCGGTCCGAATGATCCCCGTAGCTTCGGGGGTGACATTGTCGATGGTACCGTGTGGCCCATGGCCATCATTAATAGCAATTTTGCTATTGCCCGCTATCTCGTATCTGCGCTGGAATCACGCGCCGCACTGCTTGATCAGGAGCAACAAATTGAACAGGCCATCGACGATTATGCCTTCGTGAGAAACGCCTATTTTGAAAACATGGCGTTTCGGGTAACCGATGGTAAAAGCAG
>CAZDUT010000234.1:937-4600 GCA_964508695.1 uncultured Alteromonas sp. | reverse complement strand
AAGTGAACGTTAATGATAAAAGAAACAATCGTCTGCCTGGCTGGGGCAGGCGATTTTTTTATAGCATACCATTCTCCTGTTCCCCGAATTCAAGCACCAACTGTATTTTCGCTGTGTATCCGTAGGGATAAACTGAACAAACAGACATTCATCGCCTCCCTCGTGGCGTTGCTGCGCAATGTTGTTAACAAGTGGCTGCATGCTGACTATTGTTCCGTGTCGCTGGCGTGGACCATGAAAAAGGCGCCTGATGGCGCCTTTTGTGGGGTGATGACGAGTGAGCGAATTTATCGGATGACAAGGTAGAGCGTGGAGTTACCGCGCTTCACATTCAGCGCAATGACGCCTGAGGCTTCATCCAGCGCATTTCTGAATTCTGACACAGAAGTCACACGCTGGCGGTTAACACCCACAATGACATCATCAGGCTGCAGGCCAATACGCGCTGCCGGGCTGCCACGCTCAAGCTCTGAAACCGCTACCCCCGCATTACCGGCTTCATCGGTGCCATTGCTCAGCGTTGCACCTTCCAGTGCTGGATGAATTTGCGCCGCGGTTACTGTCGTCTGCGTCGCATCGTCCAGCGTAACATTGACGTCCTGTGTTTCACCTTTACGCATGATGGTCAGTGTGACTTCTGCGCCCGCGCCCATGCTGGCAATGCGGGCACGCAGTTCCTGAAAACTGTTAAGCTCGCGACCATTGACAGCAGTAATAATGTCACCCGCCTGAAGTCCTGCCTTATCGGCAGCAGATTCCGGCTGAACCTCGCTCACAAAGGCGCCGAGATTGACTTCGGCATTCATCGCTTCTGCCAGGCCCGCGTCAACATCATTACCCAGAATGCCAAGCAATCCGCGGCGTACTTCGCCGAATTCCGCAATTTGATCGACCAGACTTTTCATCATATTGGCCGGAATGGCAAAGCCAATGCCCACGTTTCCGCCGTTGGGACCGAAAATAGCGGTGTTGATACCGACAAGTTCGCCATTAAGGTTGACCAGCGCGCCACCGGAGTTGCCGCGGTTAATTGCCGCGTCGGTCTGAATAAAGTCTTCATAACCGCCGATGTTCAGACCCGAACGCCCCAGCGCGCTGACTATACCGGAGGTCACGGTTTGTGACAGACCGAAGGGGTTACCGATAGCCACCACGAAGTCGCCGACACGGGTTTTGTCCGAGTCAGCAAGAGGCAGAGCTGTCAGATTATCAGGAGAGACTTTTAATAACGCGATATCACTTTGTTCATCCGCGCCCAGTTTTTTGGCACTCAACTCGCGCCCGTCGGTCAATTTGACCGTAATTTCATCGGCATTAGCCACAACGTGGTTGTTGGTCACCACATAGCCGTTGTCCGCATCGATAATAACGCCAGAGCCCAGTCCCCGGAAGGGACGCTCCTGCATTTGTTCCTGCGGGCCACCAAAGAAGTAGCGAAACATTTCCGGCACACGCTCGCGAGAAGTCTGCGTGCCTTCGACCGCTATACTGACGACAGCGGGTGTCGCCTCTTCCAGCATCGGCGCCAGTGACGGCACTTCTTGCTTTTTATCACTAAAAAACGGCAGGGCAGCACTGGCTGACACGCTCATGCCCAGAGAACTGACCACTACCGAAGTTACTACAGCCCATTGGCGCAACGTTTTATTCATATTCGCTTACACTCCTCATGATGATATTGCGATATGTCGTTATTAACCACAAAGACCCAGGAAGCTTCGCAAAGTTCCTGTTACACGTTCTTATCTGCGGCAGACTGCCCGCTGGTTCCGACGAACAAACCCGACCCGTCTTTGGCAAAGTCACGGGGTTGTGTGTCTGTGACGTTGGGCTGCTTGGTTTTTTCTGCTCCTTGCATATTATTGCGCAGATAGCTGGATGCCTGTTCGCCATAAAAAGGCACTCGGGGGGCATCCTCATCAATATTCTGACCCAGTAATGTTTCATACTCATCGACCTGATGACGCAGTGCCTGACACTGGCTTTCAATTGCAGACAATGACTGACGGGTTTGGTGAATATGGTGGTCGGCCTGCTGTGCCAGCATCTCTTTGACATTTCTTTCAGCAACTTCAACAGCTTGCTGAGAGCTGGATTTAGTGTAAATGTAACGGGCAACGAAAAAGCCGATTATCAGACCGACAACTAACAATGCCAGAGGAATTAATACGTCCATTCAGATCTCCGGTTAGACAGACTTAACTATGGAATGTGCAGATAACCTAACAATTAGACATTACCTTACATATTCCTGGGATGCGCAGCGTTCTGGTTTTAATACCGAGCATACGTTGACTATAGCAATTGGGCTTACATTTGCCGCAAGTTGTATAAACCGCGGTAGATTTGCCGTCATGCAATAGTCAAAATCCGATTCTACCGTGATTTACGTTTAAATTAAGGTCATAATTGAAATTTTCAAGCACCTCAGATGAGAAGGAGCGAAGTTGGCGATGACGCCATGGCAGAAGTACCAGCAAGATTTATCCGACCCTGATTTTCACCACGATGCCGCGCAGGAAAATGCCGTTCGTGAGTTACAACGCTTGTATGATGAACTTACCCGGGCCTCAGGAAAAGCTACGTGGCGGGTTAAAATAAAAGCGGCGTTTGGAAAAGGTCAGAAGAAGCCGGGAATTCAGGGCATTTATTTTTACGGTGGTGTCGGGCGGGGCAAGACCTATCTGGTCGATACATTTTATGAGTGCCTGCCATTTGAAAAGAAAATGCGGGTGCACTTTCACCGGTTTATGCACCGGGTACATGATGAACTGCGAGAATTGAAAAATGCGCAGGATCCGTTAAAAATCATCGCGGCCAAACTGGCTAAAGAAGCGCGGATTATCTGTTTTGATGAGTTTTTTGTGTCAGACATCACCGATGCCATGATCCTCGGAACACTGATGGAGGCGCTGTTCGGTCATGGCATTGTGTTAGTGGCGACCTCCAATATTGTGCCGGATGATCTGTACAAAAACGGCTTGCAGCGGCAGCGATTTTTGCCCGCCATTGATCTGATTAATCAGAACACCCGCGTGGTGAATGTTGACAGCGGTATCGATTACCGGCTGCGAACCCTCGAGCAGGCTGAGATTTATCATTATCCCCTGGATGCGCAAGCCACCGAAAATTTGAATAGCTATTTTACCCAACTGGCACCCGAAGCGGGGACGGAAGGGGCCGTTATCGATGTGAACCATCGACAAATTCAAACCCGGCGCGATGCCGACGGGGTGCTAATGATCGAGTTTGATGCACTATGTAACGGGCCGCGCAGTCAAAGCGATTATATTGAGCTCAGCCGTTGTTATCATTCCGTGCTGGTTGCTAATGTTAAGGTGATGGGGCAAAACAATGACGATACGGCGCGCCGCTTTATCGCCATGGTGGATGAGTTCTATGAACGCCATGTCAAACTCATCATGTCAGCTGAAGTGCCGATGGATGAGCTGTACAGCGGCGGTCGTCTGAGTTTTGAGTTTCGGCGATGTTTAAGCCGCTTAAAGGAAATGCAGTCGCACGATTATCTGGCGACTGAGCATTTGCCGTGAAGGTGCTTATCAAGACTGGGATTGTGGGGTAGAATTCTGCCAGCTTGACCGGTTGCCATGTGTGAGCGAACCGGCCTGAATAAACTACGAGTAAGAGATTTTACGATGGGAA
>CAZDUT010000234.1:0-927 GCA_964508695.1 uncultured Alteromonas sp. | reverse complement strand
GCCATGGCGAAACCCGCCGGGGAAAAAACCAAAGTTTACTCAAAATACGGTAAAGAAATTTACGTATGTGCAAAAAATGGCGGTACGGATCCGGAAACGAACCTGTCGCTACGCCGACTGATGGACAAAGCGAAAAAAGATCAGGTTCCCAGTCACGTTATCGAAAAAGCCATTGATAAAGCCGCCGGCGGCGCAGGTGAAGATTTCCAGCCCATGCGATATGAAGGCTTCGGCCCGGGTAATTGCATGGTGATTGTGGACTGCCTGTCGGACAATGCGAACCGTACAATTACAGACGTACGTAACTGCTTCACTAAAACCAATGCCAAACTGGGGGCTCAGGGTGCGGTGAGTCATATGTTCGATCATCAGGCTATTTTCCAGTTTGCCGGTGACGACGAAGATGCGGTTCTTGAGGTGTTGATGGAAGCTGATGTAGACGTGACGGATGTTGAAGAGGGCGAGGGTAAAATTACCGTATATGCACCTCATACTGAATTTTACCAGGTGAAAACCGCGCTTACCGATGCCTATGCCGACATTGAGTTTGAGGCTGAGGAAATTAGCTGGATCCCACAAACTGAAACAGAAATCAGCGAAGAAGATGTACCCATGTTCGAAAAGTTTATGGACATGCTAAATGACTGTGATGATGTGCAGGACGTGTATCACAATGCAGTATTGCCTAACTGATTGTTGACAGAAAATACGTTGTTTTAACCGTCGCAAAACCCACTTTTCCACAAGTGGGTTTTTGTATTAAGGGCACTGGAAATATGCAGCGGTAAGATTCATCTGCAGCTTTATGTGTAATAACCTTCCCCCCGAATTGAGAGACTGCACGAGCGAGAAACGAACGTTTTGAACTAACAAGAAAGGCCGATATTATTCGGCCTTTTAGACAGTTAGTTTTTCTCAGGCTCACTT
>CAZDUT010000233.1:0-4607 GCA_964508695.1 uncultured Alteromonas sp. | reverse complement strand
CATCCTTCTGCGTCGCTTATGGGTGTACCTCTGCGAGACCATTGTCTTTATTTTTCAATTGGCTAACACTTTAAAGCGCAGTGATGCCAGGTAATAATCGTATTGAGAATCTTAAAATAGCCAAATGAGCAAAAAAACACCAGCTAAGATTGTCGCATTGAAGGTATTATCCTGTTTGCTGTGAGCTGATACCTGACCAAACCACTCGGGTAAATACTTGACCAAATTACTAGGGTATGGAACAATTTCACCGAATTTTCAGGTAGGGGAACACCATGAAATTAACCTCCAAAGGTCGCTATGCCGTCACTGCCATGCTTGATGTGGCTTTGCATTCTACGCGCGGTCCGGTACCGCTGGCGGATATCTCTGAGCGGCAGGAAATTTCCCTTTCTTACCTGGAACAGCTGTTTTCAAGATTACGCAGAGAAAAACTGGTCGACAGTGTCCGCGGGCCCGGTGGTGGCTATAAGCTGGGTAAAAGCCCGGATGAAATTGCCATTGGTGAAGTGATTCGCGCGGTAGACGAATCTGTGGATGCGACACGCTGTCACGGCCAGTCCGACTGCCAGGGCGGTGAACGTTGCCTGACCCATAGCCTGTGGGAAGATCTCAGCGATCGTATCAGTGTCTTTCTTGACTCAATTACCCTTGGCGAACTGATGGCCAAGCGGGATGTGCGTGAGGTTGCAGGAAGACAGGATAAGAGTCAGTCGCTCAATCAGCTTTCCAGCGATATTGAAGTAAGTATTCAACTATAAGCATGACGATGCAGAACATAACGACACCTATTTATCTGGACTATGCCGCGACGACACCGGTCGATCAGCGTGTGGCTGACAAAATGGCAGCCTGTCTGACCCTCGGGGGCAACTTTGGCAATCCGGCCTCGCGGAGTTACCGGTTTGGCTGGATGGCAGAAGAAGCGGTGGACATTGCCCGCAATCAGGTGGCGGATCTCATTAGTGCCGACCCCAGGGAAATCGTTTTTACATCAGGTGCGACAGAGGCCAATAACTTAGCCATCAAAGGTGTTTTCGAGGGCTATGCCGACAAAGGCCGGCACATTATCACCGTCGAAACTGAACATAAGGCTGTGTTGGATACCTGCGCGGCACTGGAAGCGCGGGGCGCAGACGTTACCTACCTCAAGGTCAATGAGCAGGGGCTGATTACTGCGCAGCAGGTACAAGAAGCACTACGTGACGACACAGTGCTGGTCAGTGTAATGCATGTGAACAACGAGACCGGTGTCGTGCAAAACATCGCGGACATCGGTGAACTTTGTCGCCAGCATGATGTGTTATTTCATGTCGATGCTGCGCAAAGCGCCGGTAAATTACCCATTGATACGACCACCTTACCCGTTGATCTGATGTCGTTTTCAGCGCACAAGATATATGGTCCTAAAGGGATTGGCGCGCTTTACGTGCGCCGGCGCCCGAAAATACATTTAGTGGCACAGGTTCACGGTGGTGGTCATGAACGCGGGATGCGCTCAGGAACACTGCCCACCCATCAGATTGTGGGGATGGGCGAGGCGTTTGCGATAGCTGAGCAAGCGCTTGGTGCTGAGTCTGACAGATTGCTGCAATTACGAAATACTTTGTGGCAGGGGCTGAGCACCCTCGATGATGTGTATCTGAATGGTCACGATACTCAGCGGGTTGCCGGCATTCTGAACGTGAGCTTCGGTGGCGTGGATGGTGAAAGCCTCATCATGGGCCTCAACGACATTGCTGTTTCCTCAGGCTCTGCCTGCACGTCAGCAAGCATGGCGCCGTCCTACGTACTCAAGGCACTGGGCCGCGATGACGCGCTGGCGCATGCCGGACTGCGTTTTAGTGTAGGCCGCTATACCACAGAAGATGATATTGATTACGTTTGCAATAAAGTGATCGACGTCGTCACGCGCCTCAGACAGGCAGGCAGTATGGCCGGATAAGCGGGCGAATTGCATATTGCCGGGCTTTCGTGCATGATCGCCGCCGCCATGAAACCCGCCACCATGGCAGCATGCAGCCATTAGTCCTGCTTGAGGTGGCTATTCCCGCCTTACCGCGAACAGACTAATTCTTGAGTGATTTAGTCAGGTATTATAAAATTAGCGTATTAAGACTGTTGTCGCTTAGCCAGAGGCTTTTCAAGACCGAGTAAGCAGGCCTTTGGCACATGTTGGGCAAGACCGTACAGGCCCGGCACGTGGGCGGCAATATTGACAGGCAAATAAGTGAGATCCAAACATGAGTGAACAGATCGAACAGGCATTAGAAAGAAAGTACGAGGCCGGTTTTTACTCAGAAATCGAGTCCGAGACCTTTGAAAGCGGCCTGGACGAGTCGGTTATTCGCCGTATCTCTGAAATGAAAGGCGAGCCTGAATGGATGCTGGAGTGGCGTTTAAAGGCCTACCATGCCTGGCTTGAAATGGAAGAGCCGGATTGGGCTCACGTCGATTATCCGAAAATTGATTATCAGGCCATATCGTACTATTCAGCGCCGAAAAGCATGAAGGACAAACCGAAGTCACTGGACGAGGTTGATCCTGAGTTGCTGCGCACCTATGAAAAGCTGGGTATTCCGCTGCATGAACAGGAAATGCTGGCCGGGGTGGCGGTTGATGCCGTTTTTGACTCCGTGTCGGTGGTCACAACATTTCGCGAGAAGCTTGAGGAAGCGGGCGTCATATTCTGTCCAATCTCCGAAGCGCTGGTCAAATACCCGGAGCTGGTGAAAAAGTATATTGGCTCTGTGGTACCGCGTACCGACAATTATTTCGCTGCGCTGAACAGCGCGGTGTTTACCGACGGGTCGTTTGTCTATATTCCCAAGGGCGTTCGCTGTCCCATGGAACTGTCGACGTATTTCCGTATTAACGAAATGAACACCGGCCAGTTTGAGCGTACCCTGATCGTTGCCGAAGAAGGCAGCCACGTCAGCTACCTGGAAGGGTGTACCGCGCCGCAACGGGATGAAAACCAGCTTCACGCCGCCGTGGTTGAACTGGTTGCGCTGGACAATGCCAATATCAAATATTCCACCGTGCAGAACTGGTATCCGGGTGATGAGAACGGTAAAGGTGGTATTTATAACTTTGTAACCAAGCGTGGCCTGTGCCATACCAACGCCAAAATCTCCTGGACACAGGTAGAAACCGGCTCCGCGGTCACCTGGAAATACCCAAGTTGTGTACTTAAAGGGGATAACAGCGTCGGTGAGTTTTATTCAGTCGCGCTGACCCGTGGTCGCCAGCAGGCCGACACCGGTACTAAGATGATTCACTTGGGTAAAAATACCCGCTCTACGATTATCTCAAAAGGGATTTCAGCGGGCAGAAGTAATAATGCTTATCGGGGATTGGTCAAAATGGGACCGAAAGCTGATGGCGCACGCAATTTCACCGAGTGTGATTCGTTGCTCATCGGCGACGAGTGCGGTGCACACACATTCCCTTACATTGAGAGCCGTAATCCGTCTGCCATCGTGGAGCATGAAGCAACCACGTCGAAAGTGAGCGACGAACAATTGTTTCTGTGCCGGCAGCGCGGATTGGATCCTGAAAAAGCGGTATCCATGATTGTTAACGGCTTCTGTAAGGAAGTATTTAAAGAGCTGCCGATGGAGTTCGCGGTCGAAGCCGGGAAGTTGCTCGAAATTAGTCTTGAAGGTTCAGTGGGGTAATTAATGCTTAAGATCAGTAATTTACATGCCAGCGTGGAAGATAAAGCCATCCTGAAAGGGGTGGACCTGGAAGTTAATCCAGGTGAGGTTCACGCCATCATGGGTCCGAACGGGGCCGGCAAAAGCACCCTGGGTTACGTCCTCTCCGGACGTGATGGCTACGAAGTCACTGACGGCAACGTAACGATGGAAGAACAGGACTTGCTGGATATGGAAGTGGAAGAACGTGCCACTGCAGGCTTGTTCCTGGCATTCCAGTATCCGGTTGAAATTCCGGGTGTGAGCAATATGGAATTCATGAAAGAATCAGTGAATGCCATACGCGCACAACGTGGCGAAGAGCCACTGTCAGCAGCAGAGTTTCTGAAAAAAGCCAAAGCGGCCTGCAAACAGGTACAGCTACCTGTCGACTTTCTCAAGCGTGGCGTCAACGAAGGTTTCTCCGGCGGTGAGAAAAAGCGTAACGAGATTATGCAGATGATCTTGCTAGAGCCGAAGCTTTGCATTCTTGATGAGTCCGACTCAGGTTTGGATGTCGATGCCCTGCAGGTGGTCGCCGATGGCGTTAACAGTCAGCGGGACGGCAAGCGTAGCTTTATTGTAGTGACACACTATCAACGTTTGCTTGATTACATTGAGCCGGACTTCGTGCACATTCTGGCGAATGGCAAAATTGTAAAAAGTGGCGATGCGTCACTGGCCCGTCAGGTTGAAAAAGAAGGCTATGCATTTCTGGGTAAATCCTTTGAGGAGGCCGAAGCATGAGTCAATGGCTAGAACAGGTCATTGATGAGGCGCAACAGGTAAACGATTATCTGGCGCCTGTGCGTCAGCAGGCCTTAACCCAATTACAGCAGGACGGCTGGCCAGGTCGGCGTAATGAAGCATGGCGGTTCACGCCATTAAGCGCGCTGGAAAGCAGTGATA
>CAZDUT010000232.1:0-4673 GCA_964508695.1 uncultured Alteromonas sp. | reverse complement strand
TCAGATTTCGGGTAGTCTTCCTGTTCTGGCTCTTCTGACACGTTCAGGTGATAGAGGTTGCCGAAGAACTCGTCGAAACCATGACGTGTTGGCAGGTGCTCGTCTAAATCTCCTAAATGATTCTTGCCGAACTGCGCGGTCATGTAGCCTTTTTCTTTTAGGAATTCAGCCAATGTCGGGTCCGCTTCTTTTATTCCTAACGGGTTACCGGGCTGACCCACCGTTGTTAAGCCAGTTCGAACCGGTAGCTGACCTAATAAGAACGCTGCCCGTCCGGCTGTGCAGCTTGGCTGCGCATAATGATCGGTAAACAGTGCGCCTTCTTCTGCGATACGGTCGATATTCGGTGTGTGGTAGGTCATACCATGTGAATATGCACTTAAGGATACCTGCGCCACATCGTCTACCATTATTGCCAGTACGTTGGGATCCGTTTTAGCAAAGGCGTTACATGTCACTAAACTGGCTATCAGCCCTATGTGTTTTACATTCATTTTACTCACCCTTTTAAATCGTATTTACCCACTAACGGTGTGTCACGTCCTAAAATGCCACGATTAAATCTGTAGACAGGGCCCATCCTTTGGCGCCCACCGAGAACGGTACAGATGAATATCCAACCGGTGACTCATCCAGGTACAGGCCTTGTACATTCACGCGCACCTCTTTGCGGGAAAAAGGAAACCAGTTCAGCCCAAGCGAAACATCATAGGGGTTGCCATAATCTCCGAATATTTTTGAGTAGCCCGCATAGGCCTGCAGCTCGCTTGGGATCAACATCATTGAGCCCTGTATCTGAAAGCCATGGTCAGTCAATGAAGACACGGGAATTGGTCCGGTGGTAACAAAGTCATCTACTCTGCGATAGTAAGCTTCTGCATCCAGCGACCAGCCCCGATACTTAGCGCCTGCATTAACGGCAGCCATCTGATAGGTGGCCTTGCGGATATCTCCGCCTGTCAGGAAGGGGTCACTGCTGAATAATAGGGTGCCGTCGGAAAGCCGGATTTGGGAGTTTTCAAACCCCTCAATGTCGGACTGCCCCTGTGCATCTTCCCGGCTTCGGGTGAAGTTAACGCCGAAAATGGTGGCAACATCCTCATGGTACTCATAGTCGCCCAGTCCCGCACCAGGGCCGTATTCTCCTGTAGAAGGCATCCACCAGAGCGCTGCCGATACGGTATTTAAGCCATCATCCAATTGCACGGCATTTACGCCGAGCTGACTTAAATTGTTTCCCAGCATGACTCGGTATTCCAGACCATCGGTAAGCTTGCCTGATGCCCAGATTCCTGTTGTATATGAACCTCTGAAGAACTCGTCAGCAATTGTGCGGTGATCGTTTTTAAGCCAGTTCGGGAAGGTGTAATTTGTAGACCGGGTTGAAGGTAAACCGCCGATACCGGCATACAGGTTAAAATGCTCATTAAATTGATAGCCTAAATTACCCGCGACGACTACCTGACTGAGATCACCCTGGCTTGTGTTCGACGTCCAGGTGTAAAACAGGTAACGAAACTTAGGGTCAAACAGCCAGCCTTTAAAGTTGAGCGTCACTTTTTGCATTTGAATATCATTGCGTATATCCATGTCCCGAACTCGTCCGAATGAGTCGGTGTACGTGTCATCAAAGTTGTCCTGATTTAAATAGCGGGCATAGGAAAACACACTGAAATCTAACTCGCCCATGTCAGAACGTGCTAAAACCAGTCCTTTACCCGGCTCATAGATACCCCATTCCTGTTTTTCCTGTGTCATTTGGGTAGGGGCTGCCTGCGGGCCGGGTGTGTGTGCAACCGCCGTCTTTGACTGTGCCGTATCACGGCGCTCAACATCCTCGCGGCGCACAGCGTCGCTCTCATTCATCACTTGCTGTTCAAGCGCGGCGATACGTTGCTCAAACTCTCTTGCTTGCTCAGCCAATTGTGCGCGAATCGCTTTGAGTTCACGTATCTCATCGCGAAGTTCCTGTTGGCTTGCTGAGTCAGTCGCAGACTGGGCGAGAGCCTGAAAACTTAAGCCTGCTGCTACCGAAATAGCGAGACTCGTTTTAATGATATGCATGGTTATGGCTCCATTAGAGTATGCCAAACGCGTAATTTATGATTATGCGAAAATCAACAAAGTCGTTGCCACCTAACGCCTCGTCTTGATCCACGTAGGCAAGGCGCGTGCGTATCCATAACCTCTCTGCCCATCCTTCTTTGATGCGATAGTCAAAGGTTATGTCGTACTCTGTTTCATCGGCGCTGGCATTCTCACCATCATCAGGGGTATCGCCTCTGACTATATTGGCAAAGGCACTGAGCTCACCGACACCAACCTTGCCGAAGTTGAAGGATGCGCCCACTAACCAGGCATCTTCTCCTGCCCGGTCAAAATCATCGACGATGACAGAAAGGTAGTTGGTGGGGTTGCCATAGGGCTTCTGAATACCAAGCTCATCATCTGTCGAGCTGAATGCAAGTCGCCAGCTAGTCGGGCCGTTAACCCATTCCAATTTCGCTGATATGAGAGAGGTATCAAATTCGCCGATAAGATCGGCTCCCGAACTTCTTTGATCGGTGTACTGCAAGTAACCGTTTAGCTGCGAATTAACGGTGTGGTATAAGGGACCTTCCAGTTTGACAAAAAGTGTGTCGAACACATCTTCGGTTCGCTGGAATATGCCGCCTACGACAGGCCCATCGGCTAACCGGTACTGGGCGCCGGCAAAGTAAACGCCATTGTCGCTACCTTGAGCTCCGGCGGCTTCTGACATGCTGATAAACTCATCATCATTCTTGCGTTTGATTTTATCCACGTAGCCCGCCATATAGGCGAACCCTTCCGTCGACACGCTGCCGATGGCTACGCCTTCGAAAGTGTTCGGTACCATTCGGATGTCATGACTACCTAAGTAAGGGAGTTCGAAACGCTGGCGACCAATTCTAATCCCGTGGTCTTCTGAAAACCGGAAGGTTAAATTCAGCTCTCCCAGCGTACTGAAGCTCTCAGGCCCAGGCTTAAACAATAAGGTGCCGTCTTTATCCTCCGGACCGTAAAGTTTTTGGGATGTGAATAACGTGGCGTTGACCCGAAGGCTGTCCATCCACCAACCAGACTTATACTCAAGCGCACCGCCAACCGCCCAGCCTACGCTGTCAGGGTTGGTTTCGCGGTTTCTGTATAAATAGTAGGTGCGTGGCTTGAACATCAAACTGGTGTCATCAAAAAACGCACGACGTTCCTTGTCTTTCACATCTAATGGTTCGATATCGCTCTGCTGGTTCGGCTCTACATCGTCGTCATCTTCCACTGCAACAACATTTGCGGTTAACAATAACTGCACACCCAGCAGGCTGCTCAAAAGGCTAACCTGTGTTTTAAACATGATTGTCGCCCCGTTACAACGATGCCGAGGCTGGACAGATGTTCGGCGCGTTGTAATCCAGATCCATCAAACGAAAATAGTTTTCGCCAAGTGCAATTGACCGAAACGCCTCATCATTTAAACCTTTCAGGGCCCTGCTGGTCACGTCCAGCTCTTTAGCGTACATTTCGAAGTTCTTGTTTCCAGCTGCAACAAAGTCGGTTCCAGGAAGTATTCTGGTGGGGTAACTGTTAAAGAAATTAATAAACACAGGGCCCCATTCGTGGTAGGAGTTGTATAAAACATCCCAGGAAATATCGAGCATCAGGTTGGGATAATTATCTAACAACCGCTTCATGATATTGACGTGGTCGTAGGGATTCATTTTTGACAGTTCTTTTGACAAGCCCATGTGCGCCCAGACAATGTTATTGTCCGGATAGGAGGACAGCACATACTCCATCAAGGCAAGAAACTCTGTTGGGTCATTGTCATTACCCAGATCGGAGTGCAACGTCACGGGGATACCCCGTTCTCTTAACACTTCCATGAACGGTGCCCACGCATCAATATCTTGTTGCGTAGAGGGTTCATGCAAATTGCCCAGCAACGCTTGTTTCATCACGTTGAGTTCACCCGTCCACCGGAACATGCCGGGGTATTCCTCGTCGTACAATGCTATCAGGTCAGTGATATCCTCGGGATTAGCCAAGTCCATGAACGTCATTGATAATGTGATGTGCAAATTTTCGTGTGGCAACGCCCTGACTTTCATGCCATTTACAAAATCATTTTTAATACTGGGTTTGGCCGCGACGCCGGGGCAGTCAAGATAGTAGGTGCAGCCTGAATCTAACTCCAGCACCTGACCGATTCCAAAATAATTCACAAATCGCACAGTGGTCTTATCGAAATACTCAAAAAGTTCGTCCGCAGGAATTGCAGGGCCGCCGAAGGGGCGAGGGTGGAAGTGTGCATCAACCACTGCCGTATATGGCTCGGTAGTGCGATCGTAACACTGCTGCTCAGAAGCCGGTTGAGCAAACGATGCCAGGGTGCGCATGTCGTTACTCACATTTACCATTGGCTCTTCGGCAGCGCTGTCTTCATCTGGCATGGTGGTGCAGGCAGAAACCATCGCGACCAAGCCTGCGGTAAGAAATACCCGCCGGATGGGTTTCGTCAGTATTCCGGTAAAGTTGATTTGATTGCTTGAGAAACAGGTAACTTTTGAATTTTTGACAGTATTCATTGTTCTACATTTCCTGATGCTAGATTCCACATCAGCCTAAACAAGCTGAAGGACACGGAAAAACTAAAG
>CAZDUT010000231.1:4488-4732 GCA_964508695.1 uncultured Alteromonas sp. | reverse complement strand
CGGGTCGCTGCGACCAAAGCCAATGATTTCACGCGTGACATTAGCGACACGAAGTGGGCTGCCGAGGCTGACATTTACAATCACGGTTTCTTGCTCAACGCCCTCAATGTCGGTGACGGCATTATAATAACCGAAAGGCTCAACGGCCGTGGACACGGTCGATTTAAGTTCATCCTGCCAGTAGACATCGTCAAGCAAGCCAAGATCGACCGTCTCTAGGGCGCTAGAACCCTGACCGGTAACA
>CAZDUT010000231.1:0-4478 GCA_964508695.1 uncultured Alteromonas sp. | reverse complement strand
AACGCGGATATTATTGCGTAATGTTTCGCTCTCGACGCCATTAATTTTAAACTCGGCCGCCCAGGCGTCGCGCGGGACCGTCAATAACAACATACATACTGCCACCAGCATCAGCAGCGGAGAACCGATCCCTTGCCCAGACGGGTGGCTTAACTGTGTAAAATGCATCGCTATGAATTAATCTCTATCCGTAAGGCGGGGATCTGTGGTGAGACAGATGCCCGAACACAGGTCTCCCTGTGCACGTAGTCGACAACCGTATTAATGTAGCACAAGCAAGTGCAGCGGTGAGGATGAAGTTATCATTGATAAACGCTATCTTATCGCAGCGCCCTATTACACTCCTTATCAAAGTAGTGTTAATCTTGCCTGGTGCATTTTGTTACGAAACGCTTTCTCTCTGATACGCAGCTTACAAGGACAGGATCGATGAAAGGACTTCTCATGGTTGCCGCACTGTGGTGCGCATGTTTTACGCCAACAAAAGGTATAGCCGGCCCCAGCGAGGTCGCACACACCCTCCCTTCCTACGAGGTCTTCAGCACGCTTCCGGCGTTTGAGAGCGCCCGCCTTTCTCCTGATGGCAACCGCGTGGCTTTTTTGCGCAACGGTGGGGATGACGACCCTGTGACGCTATTGACGACTTTTGACCTGGATACCCGCGAGACCCACTATTTGGTCAGTTCAGATAATGAGAAGGTTAAAATAAACTGGTTTGAGTGGGTGAACAACGACAGGCTTGTGATAAGCGGTCGGTATGAGACCTATCAGGGCACAACAAAATATTATAAAACCAAGCTATTCAGCATACCCTTTACGGGTGGCGAAACCGTTAACCTGATTGACTGGAACCGCCTGAGCCGCCGTGCCGGTAATAAAAACTATGTGCCCCAATATCAGGATAAAGTCATCGACTGGCTGGATGATGATCCCGACCATATCCTCATGAGCATTGATGTCGAAGTGCCACATATGCCATCGGTATATAAAGTGAATGTGCATGATGCCAGTCCTAGTCGGCTGGTGCGCGGCAAGCTGATGATACGTGACTGGCTTACTGATCAGCAGGGCAATATTCGCATTGGTGTCACACGGGATAATGACAGCGGTGAGCGCAAAACCCTGCTTATGGAAGGCGATGAATGGCGCGAGTTATTTTCGTATAACGTGATGACCGGGAAAAAAATTCTTCCGGTTGGTTTTGCCAACGATCCTAATATTCTGTATTACCGAGCGTATAAAGGGGACTTCCTTGCACTTTATCGTTTGAATTTACAAACCAATGAGAAAGAAGAAGTCCTGGCCGATCCCAATTACGACGTTGACGGTAGCCTTATTTATTCTCCGGTTACCCGTGATGCGATTGGTGTGTATCATCGTGGCAGGCACTACTGGGACGATCGCTACGAGCCGCTTCAGACCGGGCTGGATAAATCGCTGAGCGATTTTAACAATCACCTTGTAAGCTTTAGCCGGGATGAGAACAGCTACCTGGTATACGCTGAAAGTGATACCACACCGGGGATGTACCTCTACGGTAACCGTGAGAAAGGTAAGCTGGAGCTGCTTTTTCAGCAATACGGCAACATACCCATAGACTTACTGTCCGAGCATCAAAAAGTGACTTACACAGCACGGGACGGTGTCGATATTGAAGCCTATTTGACGCTGCCGGTGATTGGTGAGGCACCTTACCCGACCATCATTCATCCTCATGGCGGTCCCGCAGGGCGTGACTATCGTGGGTTTGATTATTGGACGGCCTACTTCACCTCTCAGGGCTATGCGGTACTCAGGCCGAACTTTCGTGGCTCAACAGGCTATGGCTATACCTTTGCCCAGAGTCAGATGAAAAATTGGGGGGAGGAAATGCAGGACGATATCACCGATGCCGCCCTGTGGATGGTGAAAGAAGGGTATGCCGCGCAGGACAACATGTGCATTGCAGGTATCAGCTATGGCGGTTACGCGTCATTAATGGCCACAGTGAAAACGCCCGACCTGTTTCAGTGCGCGGTCAGCATTGCGGGTGTAGCCAAGCTGGATGATGTTGTGGTTCGAAGTATGGCTTTTACCAATGTGAAGTTTGTCAAAAATCAGATAGGCGACGACACGGACGATCTGAAGGCCCGCTCACCGTATTATCATGCTGAAAAGGTGAAAACCCCGATACTGCTTATCCACGGTGATGAGGATCGCGTGGTTGACGTGAGCCAAAGCCGGGACATGGCAGCAGAGTTGAAAGCGCATGACAAACCGGTGGAGTATGTCGAACTTGAGGCCGGTGACCATTACTTATCGATACAGCGAAATCGCCATGCCACCTTTAAAGCCATGCATGCCTTCCTAAAACAGCACCTGACAATCGGGCAAAGCGGCGGAAAATAAGACAGGCACCCGACGCAGCCCACGTTATTTAAGCGCAAGTCAGGTATAATGCGCACATTATCTTTATCGCCAGACTAGCAGGTTCCCCGCTGTCTGGCGCCGACCCGGTGTTGGAGCTTCATGGATCAGCAGGAATCAGTATCCCCGCTCGCCGAAAAGCGATTGGGGTTAGTAGAGTTTGTCGCGTTAATGGCGACCATGACGTCGCTGGTGGCGTTAAGTATTGATGCCATGCTGCCTGCGCTTGACGACATCGGGACCGCGCTCCACGCCCGTGATCCCAATCAGGTTCACCTGATTGTCACACTTTTTTTTGCCGGCATGGCACTGGGCCAAATGTTTTTCGGGCCGTTCGCCGACACACGCGGTCGGCGGGCGACAATTTTAGTCGGCTTGCTTATTTTTGTGATTGGTACGCTAATCTGTATGTCAGCGCAGTCGATGACGACCATGTTAATTGGCCGGCTCGTTCAGGCTTTCGGTGTTTCAGGACCGCGAATTGCGGCGATGGCCATCATTCGTGATCTTTACGTCGGTAATGCGATGGCACGGGTAATGTCATTCATTATGATGGTGTTTATCCTGGTTCCTATGCTGGCGCCAATCGTCGGACAAACGGTACTGCTGTTTTTCTCCTGGGTACATATCTTCACGCTGTTTCTGGTGGTGTCGGTATTAGCCGGCAGTTGGTTTTTCGCCCGCCAGGCAGAAACCTTACCGCAACATCGTCGCCAACGCTTTTCGCTGTCACGCTTTGTGACTTCCAGCAAATTTATACTGACTCACGCTTCTGTCATGGGTTATTCACTGGCCATGAGCTGTATATTTGGCGCGTTTCTCGCGTACCTGAGCGCCTCGCAAACCATATTCCAGGGCTTCTATGACGCGGGACAACTGTTTCCGTTTATTTTTGCCACGCTGGCGTTCTCAATTGGTCTGGCCTCATTTTTTAATGGCCAGATGGTGATGCGCTTTGGTATGCGGACGCTGTGTCGTTTTGCGCTGAAGGGGGTTGTAGGTTTTGCTGTTATTTACAACGGGCTGTTGCTGGCGTACAGCGGGCTGCCACCACTATGGCTGACCGTGGCGGTGATGTTTGCCGGCTTTTTCTTCGTCGGCATTTTATTTGGTAACCTCAACGCCATGGCGATGCAGCCACTCGGCGACATGGCTGGACTGGGCGCTGCAATAATCGGCTCCCTGACCAGTTTGTTTTCAGTCCCGATTGCATTGGTTGTCGATAGTTTTTTGACAAACAACCTCTACCCGATCGGTGTCGGGTTTTTGGTGTTTTTTGTATTGGCCACCTGCTGCGTATATTTAGCGGAGCGTGCTATGCCCCGGGAAGAGAATGCGGCAGATACCGTGGCCGAATGATGCAGATTATTTTACCAGGGTGATTTTTGCAGCGCGATCACATGGTGAAACATCGACGATTCGAGGAATGCGGATCCCCTGACGAACTTTGTCGTAGTGGACCTGAGACAATTCCATTTGCTGACAAAAGCGATAGAAGGTAGTGAAATCCTGACGGTTGAATTCAGCGTCAGCGCGAGACATTTGTGTGTCGATGTACGCCTGTTCACCATTGATTGTCATCATGGCAACAGATGAATACGGTTCACCGAAATGGGATGTCTTAAGGGCTCTGACCATTTTTACTTCAAATAGCCAGTCGCCCATCTGCGTGAGTCGAGACGGGGAGTATTGCATGGTTGTTCCTCTGATAAGCAAGTGTCGTTTTTATTGGATGTGTTTCACCCAATTTCCTTATTACAAGGTACGTGCCAAAGTTTCTAAAACTTTATTAATCAAAGAGTTAGTCGCAAGTTAATGCTCAGTGTGTACGCTGTTGGCAACACCCGTGCCTTGGGCCTATATAGCATTACTACTCTGATGAAAAATAGATCAAGTGATGTACATAAGCAACTGATTATCTGGATTTTTTAGTGTGTATCTTTTTGGTAACAGTGAAAAGTATGAAGTCTTTCAATAACATAAAAAAGCCCGGCAACACAGGCCGGGCAAGAGGGCTTTTACAAGCACCTAACGACAGAAACGCTTAAGAAATAATGGCTTGCATATCAGTC
>CAZDUT010000230.1:0-4761 GCA_964508695.1 uncultured Alteromonas sp. | reverse complement strand
CACATAATCCGTAGACACATGCACCATAAACGCACCATGCGCTTTACAGTACTTGGCGATATTTTCAACAGCCCTGGCATTGAGCAAATAACTGGCGTTTTGGTCATCCTCAGCCTTGTCGACCGCCGTATAGGCGGCAGCGTTGATAACCACGTCCGGAGATAACGCTGACAATGTTTCTGTAAGTGCTTGTTCGTCAGTAATGTCCGTGTCGTCACGGCCCAGAAAAGTGGTATCGCCGTCACAAAGCCGATGAAGCTCAGCGGCCAGTTGGCCGGACTTCCCAATCACTACAGTACGCATGGTTACTCCTAAAATGAGGGGGCGTCGTCAAAGGCCAGGCCAATTTCGTCCTTACCGGAAAGCGAAGGAGCTTCTCCGTTGACTAACGGCCACTCTATACCAAGCTCGGGATCGTTGTAGCGAACCGATACTTCAGACTCCGGGTGATAATAGTCAGTGCATTTATACACAAACTCCGCTGACTCGCTGGTGACATAAAACCCATGTGCAAAGCCTGCAGGTACCCAGAGCTGACGCTTGTTTTCGGCCGACAACATAACACCAACCCACTTTCCAAAGGTCGCTGAGTCTTTGCGCATGTCGACCGCGACATCAAATACTTCGCCTTCGGTCACCCGCACCAGTTTGCCCTGCGTATTTTCCATCTGGTAGTGCAGGCCACGCAAGATCCCCTGACGGGATTTTGAGTGATTATCCTGCACAAAGGTGACATCGGCGCACTGTTCACGGAACCAGTCGTCGCGAAAGGTTTCCATAAAAAAGCCACGCTCGTCGCCGAACACTTTTGGCTCGATAATTTTGACATCGGCAATATCTGTTGGAATTACTTGCATGAGTTCTCGTATCGTCTTGTCTGTAAATTAACGTCGGAGGAAGCATCATTATTCATCCGTCCGACGTGCTCTATATGTTGCGTATGTGACGCTGCACAGCATCCAGTAAATCTGTGCATTGTATACCAGTGTGTGTTTCACCGAACTCGTAGTCACCCGCAATACTGTAGCAAGCGCCGATACCGGCACGGCGACCGGCTTCCATATCTGAGGGTTTATCGCCCACCATGACGGACGCCGCGGCATCGATATTCTGCTCTTCGCAGGCTTTCAACAACATCCCTGGCTCAGGCTTTCTGCAGCTGCATGCCTTCTTATAGCTACCCTTGCCTTCAGTGGGATGATGCGGGCAATACTCCACGCTGGCGATATTCACGCCTTGCCCCGCGAACTGTTTTACCATCCAGTCTGTCAGTGCCAGAAAGTCTGATTCAGTATAATAACCGCGGCCGATACCCGCCTGGTTGGTTACAATCACAATAAGATATCCGGCAGCCTGAATGTGCTGGCAGGCTTCAAACACCCCTGGGATAAACTCGAAATCCTGAGGCGTGCTGACATAACCGTGATCGACATTAATAACGCCATCACGATCAAGAAAAAACGCTTTGTTCGGCAAACCTCTGTGACCTCTCAGAAAACGCCAAGGCAATGTCTAAACGCTATTACCCGCCATTATAACGGGCGTTACTATTTCACTTTTTCGTTTAACACTTTCAGCAGATAGTCGCCGTAACCACTTTTCTTAAGTGGCGCCGCCAGCTCTTCCAGTTGAGCTTTACCCACATACCCCATTCGGTATGCAACTTCTTCCGGACAGCAAATCTTCAACCCCTGGCGTTTTTCAATGGCCGCGACAAAGGTTGACGCATCCAGCAGACTATCCAACGTACCGGTGTCCAGCCAGGCCGATCCCCGCCCCATCAGCTCCACTTTCAGACTACCGTCCTGCAGGTACAGGTTATTAAGATCGGTTATTTCTAGCTCACCGCGGGATGAAGGCTTTACCTCTTTGGCAAAATCAACGACACGCTTATCGTAGTAATAAAGGCCGGTCACTGCGTAATTGGACTTCGGATTGGTGGGTTTCTCTTCAATGGAAACCGCATTCCAGTCATCATCAAAGTCGACCACGCCGTAACGCTCCGGGTCATTCACATGATAGCCAAAGACCGTTGCGCCGTGCGTCTGAGCATAAGCACTTTTCAGTGACTGGCGTAAGTCATGCCCGTAATAGATGTTATCCCCCAGTACCAGTGCACAGTCATCGCCATTAATAAACGACTCACCAATAATAAATGCCTGCGCCAGACCATCAGGCGATGGCTGTACTTCATACTGAAGGTTAATCCCCCACTTACTGCCATCCCCCAGCAGCTCGACAAATCGCGACTGCTCTTCCGGCGTGGTAATGATCAGAATATCGCGGATCCCCGACATCATCAGCGTCGACAGGGGATAATAAATCATGGGCTTGTCATAAACCGGCATGAGCTGCTTACTGACAACCTTGGTAAGTGGATGCAACCGGGTGCCAGACCCACCTGCCAGAATGATTCCTTTTCTCATAGTAACTTTTTACCTCTGCGGCGTGATAGTTGTTACAGCCACTTTAGATGTGCAATTTTTCACTGGGCATTACGATACCCACTCATCTTTTGGATCGCAATGCAGCGGGGTTTTTTAGTACTCTGCCGACTCTTTTACCGAGAAATTTTCACGTTTTAACGTCAGGTGTGGACTATACGCTGGATCGTGTGCGATCACCTCTCGCCACTGCGTTTGCAAATAGGTTAATTCAGACAAAAAGCGCGCCCGCTTTTCTTTTGTCGAATCCAAACCGCGAGATACTGACTCATGATGAAACAGCTCCGCTTCAGCGCAGTAAAGGTTTCTCACGCCCAGCGCCCGCACCTTCAGACAGAAATCCACGTCGTTAAACGCAACCTTAAGATCATTTTCATTCAACCCGCCCACGGCCTCGAAGTGCTTACGCTTTACCAGTAAACAGGCGGCGGTCACCGCGCTGTAGTTTTGCGTAGCAGCCAGACGGTTTAAATAACCCGGGTGATAGCGCGGAAAATACTTGTGGGCATGACCAGCACCACCACCATAGCCCATCACCACGCCGGCATGTTGAATACGGCCATCTGAATACAGCAGCTTAGCGCCCACACAGCCAATGTCATCGCGCAGCGCATGACCCACCATGTAAGATAGCCATTGTCCGCCAATGACTTCCACATCGTTATTGATAAGACCAATAACCTCGCCATTGGCTCTTTCGGCCGCAAAGTTATTAATGGCCGAATAGTTAAACGGATGGGGGTATTTAAGCAGGCGTACTTTCGGATGTTTCGCAACTTCATCGAAATAGGCCAGGCTATCGGGATCGTCTGAGTTGTTGTCAATCAACAGAATTTCATAATTCTCGTAGTATGTTTTCTCGAGAATAGAGGTAATACAATCGCGCACCAGATCATGTGCATTTTTTGTGGGAATGATCAGGCTAACCAGCGGCTTGTTTGCCAGAGGCCACTGGCAACTATTAATCAGATGCTCTGTACCTGGCGATACTTCAACCTGGTGACGGGTCAGGCTCTCTGATATCTGCTCAAGATAGTTTTTAATATTTGCCGTAGCGGGTTCGTGGTGCACCAATGAGTACGGCAGATGCTTAACACTGATATCATGATTGCCCAGCCAAAGTAGTGAGACAAGATCGGCTATTGAGCGTAATGCAGGCTTCGATTTAAGAGCATTATCTATTTGAGCCACAGGCATGCTGAGCATCACACCTGTCTGGATGTATGCACTGGACAACTGTAAGTCGGGATTCCAGTCTGGCAGTAAGCGTGGCGAATGCCGCTGACCATTTTCAAGCTCGTCAGTGTCGCAGTAACTGACATCTCCTTCGCCGGCACAACTAATAAAATAGCCTACTGCATTTTCAGGTAGCGTGTTACCGGCTTCCAACAGCAGCAACGGCTTATCATCCAGTTGCGCTGCGAGACATTTCCAGCTTTTTGCTGTTTGGATGTCGAGTCCTGTTACTTCTATTTCGTGCCAAGCACCTAAAATCACAACAGAACTTATCTGACTTTTTTGCTCCGCAAGCGACTTCAGTGTCTGCATTATCGCATCATTTGGCTGTCTGCCTGTGACAACCGCCACGTTCAGTTGCGAAACCGTACTCAGAGCGTCCAGAACCTTTTTTTGCCGGTCAATAACTCCGCGATATAGCGCGGTAATTTTTTTGGCCGATGGATAACCGTAAAAGAGACCGGAACGCAATAGAGACTGACTATAAAACGATTCCAGTACAGCACTTCTTTTCAACTGGGTTCGCACCGATTTGGGAATAAGCCCCACGCCGGCTTTTACTGCCATCATGGCGTACTTTTTTACTTTAACCAAACCTTCTAAACCTGTGCTCTACTATCAATATATTACCGACTGCGGCATGCACGTCACAGTTGTGAAAATTGCTCTTCATCAGTCCGCACCAAATAGATCGCGGGTATAGATCTTATCCAGCACATCATATAAGTCATCGGTAACCCGATTAGCCACAATAACATCTGACTGCGCTTTGAACGATGCCAGGTCGTTTACCACCCGTGAATGGAAAAACTCATCGTCCTCCAGCACCGGTTCATACACAATAACTTCAATTCCTTTCGCCTTAATTCGCTTCATTATCCCCTGTATAGCACTTGCTCTGAAGTTGTCAGACCCGGTTTTCATAATCAGCCGGTAAACTCCAACCACCGAGGGATTACGCTTAACAATTGACTCGGCGATAAAATCCTTCCTCGTGCGGTTCGCATCGACGATGGCCTGGATCATATTGTTGGGAATGTCCTGATAATTAGCCAGCAATTGCTTTGTATCCTTTGGCAGG
>CAZDUT010000229.1:0-4787 GCA_964508695.1 uncultured Alteromonas sp. | reverse complement strand
TCGCTGACAAGCACCAAAGAAAAAAAGCGCCCTCCGGCGCTTTTTTTATGCCTGACTATCACGCTCAGTCAGCCCACGTGTTGGCAACCGGTCTCCTTCTGACGACGGTTATTGCCCAGCCCCCCTCTGATACCAACCTGCCACCTTCTTAAGCCTGCACCTATTACGCAGCATTAGCACACGATGAACATACTTCTCATGCTCGGTGAGCGGCTTAGGTGTCGAACACAAGGGAAACCAAATTACTTTTCCGGGAGAGATCAGAATACAGGAAGCAAAGGTATAAAAAAGTTATTTTCTACCTAAGGGCTGCTATGCATTTCAGTGACTTGCTTCGCGGAAAACCGTTACTCATCCTGCTTGTACTGACAGGATTAGGGTGGTTGTTTATTGAAATGGCAATTGTCGTAATGGCCGGAGATACCCTGCAATTCGACCGCAAGCTCATTTTAGCCTTACGCTCCGACGATGACGTGACAAACCCCTTGGGGCCGGTATGGCTTGAAGAAATGATGCGCGATGGCACAGCGCTGGGCAGTAACTGGATCTTACTTTCTCTCTCCCTATTTAGCGCTGTCTATTTGTATTTGCGCGACCGGAAGAAAATGGCAGTATTTTTGGTCATCGCGATTCTTACCGGACTCGCCGTGGCCTTCGGACTCAAACATGCCATCGCGCGCCCGAGGCCCGATCTGGTCAGTCACGCCACCACCGTCTACACCGCCTCCTTCCCCTCAGCGCACGCCATGATGTCGGCGCTGGTTTACTTTTCGCTGGCCTTAATTCTTGGCAGCGTACAGACCCGCAAGTCAATTAAAGGGCTTATTTATATCGGTGCATTCCTTGTGGCGTTCTGGGTGGGATTTAGCCGGGTATACCTTGGCGTCCACTGGCCTAGCGATGTACTTGCCGGATGGTGCGCGGGGGCATTCTGGGCATTAATGGTATTCAGGGTGGCGGTGCGTCTCGAGCGGCGGATACCTGGCGACTAACGTACAAGACAACGTTCTGCGCCCCTACTCTCAGCTGTCAGGAATTTTAACAGTTCTATAATCCTGATAAATTACATTGCGTTATGTGCGACGACCCGGTGTTAGTGCGTAGTGTTTACTGCTTTTACTTTCCCGCGGTCCCGAGCAAAAAAGGCGGCGTAAAAATACCTTCAGAAGTTACAGCATCATATACCAACCGGTTAACCTGCCCCACCACTATCGTTCAGCAGGGACGAGATTAAAAGTGTCAGGTACCCTGGTCACAGACAGGGCGCATGCCGAACAGGCACGATTCTGATAACGCTCACTAAGATTGAGTTACTCTTACAGGGCAATCCGATGCGGGGGAATGAGAATTAACCCAGTCGTATTGCACTGCAAGCGTTAATGGTGAAACGGCGATGTAGCAACATCTACAAAGAGTTTGTCACCGCAATAACGTGTTTATCCTGCTTGCGCACATGCACCAACACTTCTGCTAAACGAAGCGTCACGACACGTTGTTCGGCGTTTTGATAAATCAGTTCAGCCCGGTCAAACAGGGGTTGCTCCAGGGGCTTGCCGACGACCAGTCGCTTGCGCCAGTCATCAGGCAAATCAATCGCTGCCTGCTGCTTTGTCCAGTTGGCCTGATGCCCACGATCCGCCAGTGCATAAACTGACGTTGCTGATGTGACGGCGGTAAAGAGTAATGCGCCTAACCACGCTTTGCCTACCATTATCTCTTCCTATACATATAAATTTCCGGCGCAAAACTGCACCTGTAAAAATTTTAATGTGCAATTCCCATACCTTGCCATCAGCATTAAGATAACCTATTGTTTTGAAGAACTTTAGAGATATTCACCGCCCTGGGAGCAGGCGTTCCGGGTGCGTAAAATTGTCATTCAGTTGTCATTTATACACACCGTGTGTCAGAACAGGACAACGCCTTACCGGGTTATTTGAAAGGGTAAAACGTGATAAAAATTATTGTACTGATCCCATTAATTTTATGTCTGCTGTGGTTTGCTTACCTGAAGCTGCAAGGTTACTCATTGGCGCAGGGTAAACAGGGTTTCACCTACATCCTGGTGTTATCCTCGGTCATTGCGGCGTTTTACACCCTGATGCTCGTTCTGACGCATTAATACTGCATCATCCGGCTAAATACTCGTACCCGTTAAGGAAACACCGTCGAGGTGATTCACAGGTCAGGGAATGCGGCACCTCTTCATGCACTCACTAACTGCTCCCTTAACTCTCCTAATTACGTCACAAAGTGCCAACAGTACTGAGGGCAGGTAAGCAGCTACAAAAAAGCCCGCGAGATGCGGGCTTTTTTTTACTAAGGTGTGATTAAAGGTTATTACTGTTAACAGTCACATCTGCCTCTTCACGCAGCGCTTCTACATACTGCTGATACAGTTGCTGACCGGTCATTGCAGTCAGGCGCTGACGGAATGCCGTTGCCTGCTCACCTTCCAGCTCTGGCGCTGTATTCACAGCCAGTAGCTCAATAATGGCAACATTACCCTGCACGGTTTTGGTCACGTCAATGTTTTCCCCCTCATCCGGAGACAATACAAACAGAGTATCTACCATGTTACGTGACAGAGTGCCGCCATTACGGGTAACCCCTTCGGCGGTCTGCCACTCAAGGTCACGTTCAGCAAGCTGCGTCTCTACGCTATTACCTTCGCGCATCTCAGCGACGAGCTGCTCTGCCCAGGTTAGTGCAGCTTCCTGTGCTTTTTGCGCTTTCAGGCGTGCCGTGATGTCGTCTTTCACCTCTTCCAGCGACTTCGTGCGCTGAGGCTCATGCTCAGCAACCCGGATCACCGCAACCGATTCCTCACCCAATTCGATGATGTCGCTGTTCACGCGATCCTGAATAAGCTCGTCGGAAAATGCCACTTCGGTCACCGCCGGTGTATTTAATGGCGCGGGCGCACTATCCCGGGTGAACAGCTCAGTGGTGTTCACTTTTGCATTCACCGCGGACGCCACATCCGCCAACGTATCAGGCATTTCAAACGCCAGTTCAGCCATGGTGTTTTGCAATTCATAGAACTTGTCCAGCGCCTTGTCTTTAGCCAGCGTATTGTGAATATCACCACGCACCTCATCAAGGCTGGTCACCTGCTCTTCCTTGATATCGGTCAGTTTAATGATGTGGAAGCCAAAATCAGTTTCAACCACCTCTGACACGTCACCCACTTCCTCAAGCGCAAAAGCTGCGTCGTCAAACGCCGGCTCCATCATGTCACGGGTGATAAAATCAAGATCGCCGCCATTTTCAGCCGAAAAGGTATCGTCAGAGGATTCTGACGCCACTGCAGCAAAGTCAGCGCCGTTTTCAATTTTGGCCAATAATGCTTCCGCTTGCTCACGGGCCGCCTCTTCATCGTCGCCGGATTCAATCAGAATATGTGACACCCGACGTTCTTCATCAGTGCGGTAGGCGTTACGGTTATTTTCATAGTAAGTCTGAATTTCTTCATCGCTCACCGTCACGTCTTCCGTTAAATCATCAGCATTCAACACCACATAGTTAAGGCTGACGCGCTCCTGAGTGTCAAACGACGCAATATTCTGATCATAAAAGGCCTGAATATCTTCGTCGCTCACTTCAACGGTATCGTTGAATTGCTGAGCGTCCACAGTCAGATAGCGTGCATCCCGGCTTTGCTGTTGCAAGGCATTGGCACGCTGTACTTCAGACGGCAGGGTAAACTCTGAGCTGCTCAGTGCAGCGGCCAACTGGCTTTGTGTCATCTGGGTACGCAGGAAGTTACGGAAATCCGCGACCTGATAGCCATTCTGGCGCAGCACCGTTTGAAACCGCTCATTATCAAACTGACCACCGAACTGGAATTCCGGCATATTCACAATGGCGTCTTTAACCTGCTGATCACTAACCCGCAAACCAAGCTCTTCTGCCTTTTGCTGAATAAGCTTTTCGCCAATCAGGCGATCCAGTACATTGCGGCGGAAATCGCGCATGTATTCTTCGCTTGCGAATAGCTGTGTAATGCTTTCACCGTACTGCGATTCCATTCTGCGGCGCTGGTTCTGATAAGCGCGCTCGAGTTCCTGTGCGGAAATCTCTTCGCCGTTGACGGTTGCTGCTGCGGTAGAGCCGGAGGATGTCAGGTAACTTCCTACCCCGGCGAATATGAAACTCAGGACAATCAATGCGATGATCACCATTGCCCATGGGCCCTGAGAACCTTCTCTGATTCTTTCTAGCATGATTACAATTAAACTCCGTTGCTTACCTACTGCTTCCGGCCATTCGTATTCCTCTGGGCGTGGAGGTATTTGCCCGGAAAAAAACCCGCGAGATTATAGCGTAAGCGCGTCGTAATGTGTGAATTTTTAATTTTCTCAGACAATCTCAGGGAAGATGCGAATAGGCCTCTCAGAGTGGCAGGCATATTCGCATCTTCCCTACTGCTGGTACAAATAAAAAAGGCGATGGCACTGCCATCGCCTTTCCCACTAAACTTTTCCGCTTAGTTACAAGCGTCTTTCAGGGCTTTACCAGCTTTGAAAGATGGTACTTTTGCCGCAGAAATTTGAATAGTCTCACCAGTTTGCGGGTTACGGCCGCTGCGTGCTGAACGTTCGCGAACTGCGAAAGTGCCGAAACCAACCAGTGCGACCTGGTCGCCGTCTTTCAGCGCGCTGGTTACTGAGTCTGTGAATGCATCCAGTGCACGGCCTGCTGCCGCTTTAGAAATGTCTGCACCAGCAGCGATTTGGTCGATAAGTTGAGACTTGTTCACGATTATGATCCCCTTCGATTGTTAT
>CAZDUT010000228.1:0-4799 GCA_964508695.1 uncultured Alteromonas sp. | reverse complement strand
AAATTAATGTCGTGATCACACCACCGCGTGATCTCTATGTGTTGATACGACTTATTCTACTTCGATAAACTGTTTAAGGAAGCGTAAGTGCGATTACAGATTTTTGGCTGGCTCATTGGGCTATTGGTATTGAATGTGCTGTTTGGTCTCGTTTGGCCACCTTTATTCTGGCTGCTTGTGCTTACCGTACCCTTACTGTGCCTTGCGCTTTACGATTCTTTTCAGCCTGATCATGCCATTTTACGCAACTTCCCGTTGATTGGCCGCGGCCGTTGGTTTGTCGAACGCCTGCGCCCCTACATACAGCAATATATCATTGAGTCCGATACGGGCGGTGCGCCCATCTCACGCATGTTTCGATCCATCGTCTATCAGCGCGCCAAGAATAGCCGGGATACTATCCCGTTTGGTACCCAGGTCGACCTGTATGAAGAAGGTTACGAGTGGATTGGGCATTCCCTGTCAGCCATGCAGGTGGAGGAGATGGACGACGATCCGCGCGTCACAATTGGTGGTCCGCATTGTCAGCAGCCTTACAGCGCCAGCGTGCTGAATATATCTGCCATGAGTTTTGGCAGCTTGTCCAAAAACGCTATTCTGGCGCTCAATAAAGGCGCGAAAAAAGGAGGGTTTTCCCATAATACCGGTGAGGGCGGGCTGACACCGTATCACCTTGAACATGGTGGCGATCTGGTCTGGCAAATTGGCACCGGGTATTTTGGCTGCAGAAGTGAAAACGGCGGCTTCGATGCTGTTCAGTTTAAAGAAAAAAGTCGCTTACCGTCAGTGAAAATGATCGAAATAAAATTGTCGCAAGGCGCAAAGCCCGGCCATGGGGGCATTCTGCCTGCGTATAAAAACACGCCGGAAATTGCAGAGATCCGTGGTGTGGAGCCCGGTGTTCAGATAGATTCACCGGCCAGGCACCAGGCGTTTTCCAGCCCACTTGAATTGATGTCGTTTATCAAAACGCTGCGCAAACTATCGGAAGGTAAACCGATTGGTATAAAACTGGCACTTGGGCGAAAAAGTGAATTTGTCGCCATTTGTAAAGCCATGAAGGAAACCGGTATCACGCCTGACTTTATCACCGTCGACGGCGGAGAAGGGGGCACAGGTGCCGCCCCGCTCGAATACAGCAACTCAGTCGGGTTCCCGCTTCGAGAAGCGCTGGCCTTTGTCGACGATTGCCTTATGGGCTTTGAGTTGCGAGAAGATATCAAGATTATCTCGTCAGGAAAAATCATTACGGCGTTTCAGTTGGTTAAAAATTTAAGTCTGGGCGCCGATTTGTGTAACAGTGCACGTGGTATGATGCTGGCCCTGGGGTGTGTTCAGTCATTATCGTGCAACACCAACCGTTGTCCAACAGGCGTGGCCACACAAAACCCCCGTTTAGCACGCGGACTGGTAGTCGAGGATAAATACGAGCGGGTTTATCAGTTTCACAAGAAGACCATCCACGCGCTGATGGATCTGCTATCGTCCACCGGGCACAAATCAGTGAAGGACCTTAATCGAACTCATATCTACCGGCGCGTAGATCATTTCAGGGTGAAGCGTTATGACGAAATCTTTGCGCTTATCGCCAAACGTAGCCTGCTTGGAAACGATATGCCCGACGAGTACCGGCTACATGTTGAGGAGGCCAGCGCCGAAAGCTTTATGCCAACCAGTTTACTGGCCGATGTAGAGCACGAAACCAAAGATGTATCCTGAATAGCCGGGTTATTCAGGGGCCGGTTTAGCGGTTTCACGCAACTGATATAGACGGTATTCCGTCGTCCGATAGGGCACGACTTCGTATTTTGGCTGCAAGAACGCCACAATATCGATAAGGTCGGCCACCGTGAGTACATCATTGATATCCGGCATACGCGATTTTCCATCCTGGGATGTCGCCGCGACCGGATAACGGGGACTCAGTTTATGCGATGGATTGATAATACTGGTTACCAGCGAGGCATAGGTTGTTACACGCGGACTTTTACCGCCGAGCACGATTGGCTGTGACAGCCGGTATTGGTTGTCTGGTTTCGGTTCAATACCTTCGACACTGTGGCAATCAATGCAGCCGTATTTAATGAATAACGCTTTCCCTGCACCCACATTCCCTTTAGGCAGGCTAAAGCCGTGCGGCGAGTCAGCGCCCCATTGACAGCCGGCAATTACAACGGCTAAAGCCAATACAATAAGTAAGCTTTTCATATCATTCTCCGTACAATCCTGATGTTTTAGCATAGACCAACACGCAACCGACACTTTGATAAAAATCAAGTCAGGGCGTTATTCAGGGTCTACACTGACCGTTAGGAATGAATAGCGGGGCGAACCAATGCAGATTTACCGGAGAGTTTTGATAGCGGTTGATGTTTATGAGGATTTTACCCAGATAATAGAACGGGGGCTTCGGGTCGCCGGTTCATCAGAAGCCTGCCATATTCTCTACGTGACCTATCCGCAGTCGAGTATTGAACCTTACGGCATTTTCCTTGAACGCGATTTCAGCAGTGATGTGGTACATCAGGCTATGCAGGCGCTGAACCGGGTAGCCGAACGCTACGGGATTCCCGGTACTCACATGCATGTTAGCGTGGGCACACCAGCGAACGAGATCCACCGTGTCGCTAAGGAACTGGATACAGATATCATCGTAATAGGCACCCATGGCCAGAAAGGCATGCAATTGTTACTTGGCTCAACCGCCAACGCCGTTCTTCATGGCGTAAAATCTGACGTGCTAGCGGTTAAGCTTAGCGAATAATTAGCTATTTAGCCTGCTGAACGAGGCAATGAAGCAGTAAGTTGGCACCTTTCTCGATGTCCTGCCAGTGAGTCCACTCATCAGGAGCATGGCTGACGCCATTAATGCTCGGTACAAAGATCATACCTGCATCTGTCACTTTGGCCATGTGTTGAGCATCGTGCCCAGCGCCGCTTGGCATATGCTCATACGGATAACCAAGCGCTTCCGCCTGGCTTGCTATCATGCTGATAACGGGTTCCGCCATAGGCTGGGGGTTTAGCCAGCTCATTTGCTCAAATTCAAACATCAGATTATGCTTACGCGCGATAGCAGACAATACTTTGCGGCAGCTGTCCGCCAATGCACGCATGAGATCACCGTCAACGTCGCGACCGACCAGTGTGAACTCCACTTCGCCAGGCACGGTATGCGCATGGCCGGGCTTAAGATCAACCTTACCAACTGTCAGGCGACTTTTATCCGAGCCTTCTTCGGCAATAATACGTGGAATTTCATTGGCAAAATTGGCCAGTCCCATAAATGCATCACTGCGCATATTCATTGGCGCGGTGCCGGCATGATTTGATTTTCCAATCAGTCTGACAATCCATTTGAATACGCCGGATATAGATGTCACAACGCCAATCGGTTTTTTGATGGTATCGAGTACCGGCCCTTGTTCGATATGGAGTTCAGTATAATTTTTAAAATAACCAGGGTCGGCCCGCGCCTCCAGTGCGGACATGGGATCCATGCCGCAACGGCGCATTTCGTCCTGCAGCTTGATGCCGTTCACATCATGCGCGGTCATTATCCATTCGGGAGTGAGTTCCCCAATGAGGGCCTGCACCCCCATCATGCCACCGAACCGGCCTTCCTCTTCGGCAAAGGCATAAACTTCAATCGGGGTGGACAGTGATATATCGTTTTCTTTAACACACCGGAGGACTTCCAGGCCTGCCAGAACCCCGAGAGTGCCATCAAACATGCCGCCACTGATCACACTGTCGATGTGCGAACCGGTGGCTACGACCTGTTTGGGCTTATTCTGCTCCATTCTGCCAACAACATTGCCGGTTTGATCGATTTCAGCAAAAAAACCTTCGTTTTCAAATTGTTTACAAAGCCATTGTTTCGCCTGGACATCCGCTTCGGTAAATCCCAATCGGGTGACGCCTTTGGTGTCTTTGTCGTAGCCAATTTCAAACAGGCTAATTAAGTCGCGTTTCAGGCGGTCGAGATTTATCGATAAATCAGACATAAATCACTCCTTATTAATTGAATTTTAAACTAAATTTTCATGGTCTCCGTATAGCTAGCTGCAAGAAACATGTAATACGTCTGGCTTTTGATTATAGAGCAAATAACGGGTAGGCTGGACATATAATAGACACAAGGACGCACATGACTAGGGGAACTGTGTGGCGTTTTGCGTCACTACTGATGCTGCTTTGTTATTTTTCTGTTACAGAAAATGTGTGGGCAGAGGGAGGCAAAAAGCCGGACGAGATCAGCCGGGACGGAACGCTGGACCTTTCCTGGCAGTCAGATTATGCAGGCTTTGAGCAACTTACCGTTCGCCAGGCCAGCGGCAAGCCCTTTGCCGTCTATCCGGTTATACAAGGTCAAAACTGGTCACTCAGTGGCCTGAGCGACGGGGATTACCACATCGAATTGTCAGATAACACACGCTCAAAAACGATTCATGTGGTGCGTGTCGAACACTACTCCCTGCACTCCGCGCTGACTTTATTCGCAATTGGTTTACTGTTGTTTGCTTACCTGCTTTTTACCCTTAAGCGTGGCGAGGGCAAACAATGACTGATTTCGAGCTCTCAGGGACTTACGCGCTCATCATTCTTATCGCTTTTGGGATCGCCTGGATAGCCTGGGGTTGGTATTTGGGCAGAGACAACAAAACCATTGAAGATTACGCCCTGGCCGGCAGAAATGTCGGTTTCGCCATGGCTACCGCCACTGCAATGGCTACCTGGATCACCAGTAACACAACGCTGGTAGCACCGCAGTTAACCTATCAGTTTGGTATTTGGGG
>CAZDUT010000227.1:0-4817 GCA_964508695.1 uncultured Alteromonas sp. | reverse complement strand
GTAGAAATAGGCGGCCAAGCCTATGAGGTTGAGTTTGCCCAGTCTTATGAGCAACGCGCACGCGGGCTTATGTTTCGTGAGAGCCTGTGCGACGACTGTGGCATGTTATTTCACTTCCAGCCTGCCAAGCGTGCCAGTATGTGGATGAAAAATACCTACATTCCTCTGGATGTGGCGTATATTGACGATGACGGTATCATCATCGATATTAAACCGTTACAACCCCAGGATTTGACTTCGGTGGGTGCGTCACAGGTAGTGCCTTACGCCCTTGAGATGAATCAGGGATGGTTCGACAGACACGATATTAGCGAAGGCGATCGGATCGCTATTCATCATCAGTAGAAAGCAACATCCCCAGTACGACTATTTTTCGGAGTTTATTGTGAGTGAAGGCCTAACTATTGCCAAATTTGGTGGAACCAGTGTTGCTAACTATCCGGCAATGCAAAACTGTGCGCGAATTGTGACAGGTAATGAAAACACCCGTATCGTGGTAGTGAGCGCGGCTGCCGGAGTCACCAATCATCTGGTGACGCTGGCGTACACGGCGCTGACCCAGGAGCAAATTGATGACACCTGTAATGCGATTCGGGACATTGAGTATGCAATACTGAATGCACTGAGTAATCAGGCTGAGGCTGAAGCCAAGCTGGGTGACTTACTCGAGGAAATGCGTGGATTGGCGTTTCACGAAGAGATCCTCCACCGCCATGATTTAAAAGATCAACTGCTCTCCATGGGCGAGCGGATGTCATCGCTGCTATTTACTGAAGTACTGCTTGAGCAGGGCGCGTCCGCCATCAACTTCGACGTGCGTAAAGTATTGCGAACCGACAGTGAGTTCGGCGCCGCTGCGCCAGATATCGCCACCATTGAAACACTTGCGGCGCAATTGCTGAAGCCCGAAATGGATAATGCGGTAGTGGTTACACAGGGGTTTGTGGGAGCTGATCAACAAGGCCGGACCACGACGCTGGGACGCGGTGGTTCCGATTTCACCGCCGCGCTGTTGGCAGAAGCTCTGGGCGCCGAAGCCTGCGAAATATGGACAGATGTAACAGGGGTGTATACCACCGACCCGCGTATCACCGACGCCGCCCGTCCACTACCGGAACTGAGTTTTGAAGAAGCCGCCGAGATGGCTACCTTCGGGGCCAAGGTTCTGCACCCGGCGACCATGGAACCTGCACTCAGAAAAGACATTAAGGTGTTTGTGGGGTCCAGTAAGGAACCCGAAAAGGGCGGCACCTGGATCATGCGCGACTGCAGCGCGGAGCCACCTTACCGCGCCATCACCCGCCGCAAAGAGCAGGTGATGGTAACCGTTAAAACGCCGAAAATGATGTATGCACAGGGCTTTTTGGAGCAGGTATTTGCCATTATCGCCAAACACCGCCTGAGTGTTGATTTGGTCACCACGTCCGAGATCTCGGTATCATTTACCCTGGATAATCCCTCAAACTCAGTCGCTCAGCGCTTGAACAAGGAAACCATTGCTGAGCTGGAAACCCTTTGTGATGTCAAAGTGGAAAATGGCTTTGATCTGGTCACTGTGGTGGGCAATAACATGCAGTCTGCGCCTGGCATCACCAGTAATATCTTTGCCGCCGTGACCAGTTATAACCTGCGGATGATTTGCTTTGGTGCCAATCCGCACAATATGTCATTTCTGGTCAGTGAAGATGTCAGCAGTGACGTGGTGAAAGACTTACATACGGCGCTGTTTGACTAAGTCATTGCTACGGGCAGACTGTGCGCAATAAGCCCGGCGCGCGGTAGTGTGGTCCGGAATTGTACTCATTGTACCGGGCTTGTCGGCGGGCTTTACTCGCTGGACCATGTCGATGGACAGTCAGTGGTCTTCGGGCTGCAAGCGCCGGGTTTTGCTCTCTGTTGGCAGCGACCAATGAGTCCGGGAATGACGGTTGGTACGCCGGCACGGAGTGGCTATTCTGTGTAGCTGGGCTACTGCTGCCCGCAGAGGCTAAAAGTTTGCAAATTCTCATGCAACCCTATAACTTAACGTTATGATTATAATGATAATTTCATGAAGGGACGGATGTGATTTATATCATTTTGGCGTGTGCGCTCACGCTGACGGGCGTGTTAGCGTTCACCAAATCGTTTAATGCGTTTTCCCAGCGCTACGACGCCGGGGTAACCTATGTTCTCACCCTCATTGCCACCTTCTCGGGCGTACTGCTCGCCATCGCTATCAGCGACTTCGAAGCGGCGCATAACGAGCGTGAAGATTTGGTTAAGGTGCTAAACGCAGGTATGGCGGTAATTGATACGACAACCACTTACAGTGAAGCATTAATTAAAATATCACCGGATAACCCAGACAGCCAGGATCCTGACTTCTTTGTGAAAAATCCCCCACCATACCCTGATTTTATTAAAGCATCGCTTCAGCAGGCAGCCATCACGAAAAACCTGTCGGAGTCGTGCCTGACGTTGCTAAACACAGCGCTAATAAATCTGCAAAGAGCGCAAAGCAGGGTGAGGAGTGATGGCGACCTTAGACTTTATGTGCATACACTGAAACAAATAAAGGGGGTTATTGCCGCCGAGGCCCAATATCAAACCGGGAGCATCACCCAGTCTGAACGGGAAACGAGAATGACGAAGGCACTTGATCGACCCTTTAAGCGGGACGAATCATCGCGAATAAAAACCTTTACGATTGAATAATGTCAGGGAGCCGCTAATCTTGCGCTACATGCGGGCCATCACGACCCCGGCTTCTGTCGCGGACAGCGATCACAGCACTAAAAGTACAGCATGTAGGTGTGCAGCAGACCGCCAGTAATATCTTTGTCGCGGTGACCTGTTATTACCTGTGCATGAACGGCGCTGTTTGATTAGAGAGCCTCCTCAGCAGACATGGTGTGCCCGCAGGGCTGAGAATACTGAGAGAGTGGCCGCTTAGCCAAAGTTGTCGAGGGCGTCCTGTAACTGCTGGTATGAAGCAGGCTTTACAATATGCGCGTCGCAGCCTATTTGCATGGCCTTATCAACAAGCGATTGTCCGCTGTAGCCAGTTAATGCCACTATCGGCACCAGCGCAGTATTTTCCTGTTTACGTAAGGCCTGAACCACCTGAAAACCGTCCATTTCCGGCAAACCAATGTCACAAAAAATAAAGGTAGGGTTGATTTCCCTGGCGAGGCTGACACCTTTGGTGCCAGTATGTGCTAACACCACACTGTGTCCATTTAAGGACAACAGTTCTTTCATCAGCACTGCCGTATCCTCATCATCTTCGATTAATAAAATATGATGCGGTTGGTGGGGCTTATCCATATTGGGCGGTATCGCAGCTACAACCCCGGGTTCACCCAGTGGCAGCGAAATGCTGATGCTTGTGCCCTGGTCAGGTCCGTTACTGCTGGCGCTGACCTGACCGTCGTGCAGATCGATAATGCCCTTCACCAGCGACAGGCCGAGTCCAAGGCCACCCTGGCTTCGGTCGAGCGTTTGTTCAGCCTGGGTGAAAGGTTCAAACAACTCATCGATAGTGCCGGGATCGAGGCCAACCCCTGTGTCGTCGATACGTAAAAAAGCCCGACCAGCACTTTTTGACAATGTGACTGTTACGTCTCCCCGGGCGGGCGTGAATTTCAGTGCGTTAATGAGTAAGTTGTGTAACACCTGAATCAGGCGATCTTTATCGGCTTTCACCCACACGGCAGAGTCGTCTGTATTCAACGTTAATGCAATGTCTGATTGTTGGTACTGAAAGCGAAAATCATCGCAAACGGTTTCAACCAGTCCTCTTAATTCAACGGCGGTTTTCATCAACTTCATTTTGCCGAGAGAAATCCTTGAAACATCCAGTAAATCATCAATCAGTCGCTTTAAATGCTTTACTTTTCTGTTAATAGTAGCAATAGAATTACGCTGCGTGGCTACAGATTCTGGATGCTGTTCGATAAGCTCTGCGGCATAGCTTATCGGCGTAATAGGCGCCCGTAACTCATGTGCCAGCATGGTCATAAACTCGTTTTTTCTCTCATTCATGGCAGTCAATTGCGCTGCCCGCTCAGATAACTCCCTGTGCAGCCGCTGAGTGTCGGTGATGTCGTGAAAAACGATGACGAGGGGCGGCGAGCCATGGCCTGCTGATATGGCAGAAGAGGTGATTTCCACCGTTTTTTTCTCACCTGACTTTGTCGTCAGCGCCGCGGTGAAAGCCTTGCCAGATAAAAGCCCTCCTTGCATATCCTCCTCTATGACTGTGCCGTCCACCGCCAGTGGAGAAGAAATACGGAATATCGTTGATAGGATAGCGCCTTCCCCCTCACTGGCGGACCAGCCGGTCAGCGTTTCCGCGGTGGGGTTCATGAAGGATATTACCGACCGTTCGTCAGTGACGAGGACCCCTTCTGCAATACTCTTAAGCGTGGTTTCAAGAAAACGGGATTGCTCTTCCAGCGTTTTCTGTACTTGCAGCCGATGATGAATTTCTTTATTTAATTGAAAGACTTGTTCCTGCAACGTTTTGAACTTAAGTTGGGCAATGCTTTCTGTTTTGATGCGTAAAAATAGAATTGACAGCTGCGCTTGAGACTGGGGGATTAACAGTGAGCCATACAACGCAACAGGCTGTGCGTCAGCAATGAGTTTGAATCTTGCTACAATCGGCTGACTGCTTTGCGCGCAGTGGCGAAGGTATGTTTTTGCTCTATCTTTCTCGTCAGCGTTCAGTCTGATCAGCAACTGAGTCCCCTCAGTTACGGTGTCGTCAAAAAATCGCTGGGCCGCCGAGTTAACACCGTAGACTAACCCGTCAACCCCAACCAACAGTGATG
>CAZDUT010000226.1:0-4834 GCA_964508695.1 uncultured Alteromonas sp. | reverse complement strand
AAGTTATCCCCGCGATAGGCATTCACATTCTGACCCAGCAGGTTAACTTCGCGCACACCCTGTTCGGCTAGTTGGGCCACTTCCAGCAGCACATCATCAACCGGGCGGCTGACTTCTTCGCCGCGGGTGTAAGGTACAACACAGAACGTGCAGTACTTCGAACACCCTTCCATGATTGAAACAAAGGCTGTGGGGCCTTCGGCGCGCGGCTCCGGTAAGCGGTCAAACTTTTCAATTTCAGGGAAACTGACATCTACGACTGAACGGGCGCCGCCCTGTAACTGATTAATCATCTCCGGCAGACGGTGCAACGTTTGCGGACCAAAAACCAGGTCAACAAAAGGGGCACGCTGGCGAATAAGTTCACCTTCCTGCGATGCCACACAACCACCCACGCCAATGATTAGTTCTGGTTTTGTCTGCTTTAAGTTTTTCCAGCGCCCTAATTGGTGAAACACCTTTTCCTGCGCTTTTTCCCTGATGGAGCAGGTATTAAGCAGGATCACATCGGCTTCTTCAGGCTCAGCTGCAGCAATGTAGCCATGCGTGGAGTCAAGCAGGTCTGCCATTTTGTCCGAGTCGTACTCGTTCATTTGGCAACCCCAGGTTTTGATATACAGCTTCTTAGTCATAGCAACCCGTTGATAACGCGTATTAAATTCAAGTATGCTGAAACTCAGACAGTCCTCATTGCCGCCTGTTCGTGCTGGCCTTACGCCTTTACAGCACGCACCATACTTCATCAGTGTTTAAAATAGCCGCACATTTTACCTTTTCTGCTCCGCTTTGCCCAGTCACTCGTAGCATTCCCTGGCAGATTTCTGTTGTAGGGCGTAAACCCCGGCCGGGTGCCGCCTTTCGGAATCGCGCGGTGAGGGGAGGAGAATGTGAAGCCGCAGATATGACATTTTTCTGCCATCGCCGCATAATAGCCCTCATGTGAAGGGCTAAGATGCAGATTTAAAGGGAGATACCATGTTTGATTTTTGTATCAATGGTGGCGGTATGGTGGGCTCTGCATTGGCATTGGGCCTGGCTCAGCAGGGGTATCAGGTAGCCATAATCGAGCCCGACATGCCCAAACCGTATGCGCCAGAGCAGGGACCGGATTTACGCGTGTCTGCAATAAGTCATGCATCGGTGACACTGCTTAAGGCATTGGGGGCCTGGGAACACATCGCCGCGACGCGGATTAAAGCCTATTCGTCATTATCTGTATGGGAGTCAGCCGCGGCCACCACGTTTGATGCAGACATGGTAGGCGTGAGCGAACTGGGCTATTTTGTTGAGAATCGGCTGCTGCAGTCAGGCTGTATTGAGGCACTTGATGGCTTTGACAATGTGCAGTGGTTTACCAATCGCATTGTGAGCAACATTGCGCAGTGTAATGAAGGTGAAACTGTATCGGCAATCCTAACGCTGGAGGATGGTGAGCGCATTCATTGCCGCTGGCTGATTGGTGCTGACGGGGCGGGCTCTCAGGTTCGCCAGGCTGCGAATATCGGCAGCAGTGGCTGGCAGTATGCGCAGCAGGCAATGGGGATTGTTATTGAGTTGGGTCATGACAGCGGCGCGCAAACCTGGCAACAGTTTACGCCGCAAGGTCCGCGTGCCTATCTGCCGATGTACGGGCATTACGCTTCCCTCATCTGGTATGACTCACCGCAAACCCTTGAACGATTAAAAGGGCTGTCCGATGAGGCGTTAAAACAGGCAGTAAAAGCGCAGTTTCCTGCCAAGCTGAACGAGCATGCCCCTGACTTTACGATACTCGCTAAAGCGTCGTTTCCGCTTAGCCGTGCTCATGCGAGTCGGTACGTGCTGGCCCCGTTTATCCTTGTTGGCGATGCGGCACACACGATCAACCCGTTGGCGGGGCAGGGCGTAAACCTTGGATTTCGTGATGTGGAAGCGTTGCTTAGTGTGACCGCCGATAAACCGGAGTTAACCAGTACCGCCATGAAGCAGTTACTCAGACAGCGCTACGAAATTCCACGGCGGCGCGACAATATGCAGATGATGACCGCGATGGATGGCTTTTATCTGTTGTTTAGTAATGATATCGGCCCCATAAAATGGGTAAGGAATCAGTTACTGTCGGCTACCGAGAACTTTCCGATTGGGAAACGCTCTGTACTCAAATATGCATTGGGAATGAATGAATGGAAGTTTTAATCATACTGGCTGTGTTGTTTATCAGCCTTGCGGTAATTGTGCCTTTAATTGAGCGTTCAAAAATGCGGATCAGTAATGAGGATGCAGCCAAATGGGCAAAATGGATCTGGCCGTTAATGGGAATATTGTTAATTGCGCAGCTAATCCGGTTGCTGATGGGAGGCTGACAATACCGGCCACTGCCCCTGAAGATCGATGAGGACTTTGTCTATCATGCCAGCGGTACCGTTTATATCCTCATTAATACAGGCGTAAGTGCGCAGCCCGACAAACTGGTTCTGTAACCAACTGGCTACCCGTTCAGGGCTTGACTGGCCTGGCATTACTCCATATACGATTAACGCATCGACAACCATGCAAAAGCTTTCCTTAAGCGTCTGCATCCCTTGCTCGATGCTGTTTCGTGACGCGGCAGGCAATGTGTCAATTTCCGCAAGTGACTTTATCAACAGGCACTGTCTTTTATAGCGTATCGCAGAAGGGGTATTAATACTGTTAAAGAAAAAGGTCCGTAACGCACGTACCGGATCGTTTGCTTCGGCCACGTCATGCAGGCTGGTCTGCATCTGTTTGACATAATCGGCAATAACCATTTCAAACAGACCATTTTTACTGCCGAATCGCGCGTAAAAACTGCCAGGTCTTACATCCAGTGTCGCCTGGATATCACGCATACCGGTTGCGTTAAATCCGCGTTGCCAGAATAAATCCGTGGCCTTATTGACCAACGTTTCAGTCTCATGTCGCACTGCGTAATACCTTATGCATGTTAATTTTGAACACTTGTTCAACTTTACCTTGAACAAGCGTTCAAGTGAACCTATGTTCTAAGTTGTCACTAAGTTAAATACTACAACAGGAGGGCATTTATGACAGATTTTACGCTACACGATACAGCCAGTGCGCCGGACGCGTCGAAGTCGCTGCTCGAAAGCTCTGAACAAGCGTTCGGAATGATCCCGAATCTTCATGCGGTGATGGCTGAAGCGCCAACCTTGTTAAAAGGCTACCAACAACTGCACGAACTGGCGCAGGAAACGTCATTTAATGCAGACGAACTGACGGTTGTCTGGCAAACCATTAATGTTGAACATGGCTGTCATTATTGTGTACCAGCGCATACGGCAATAGCCAAGAATATGGACGTGGACGATGCGTTGATTGATGCACTGAGAAATGATGAAACGTTGGCGGATGAAAAGCTCAATGCGCTGAAAAACACAACGCTGGCGCTGGTAAGAAACCGTGGACATCTGAATGACGCTGAGAAGGACACCTTTTTCAGTGCAGGATTCGATAAGCAAAACCTACTTGAAATTGTACTTATAGTGGCGCAGAAAGTGATGAGCAATTACGTCAATCACTTCGCTGAAACACCGGTGGATGAGCCCTTTAAAAAGTTTTCCTGGAGTAAGTGAACGGCTGGCAGACAGGACACACAAGTGAGGCGCACCGGCGCCTCACACGCTACCAAATCCCTTTTTCTGTATCGCCCTGGATCTCACAGTCACCGCGTTTATACTCTGGTCGCTCACCACGCTTGTGCTTGGCAAAATAGTCCTTGCTAATAGCGACGATGGTGGGCGTTAGCCAGACAATGGCAATAATATTGATCACCGTCATCATACCCAGTGCCATATCGGCCATGGCCCAGACTTCCGGTAATGCAGCCTGTGCCCCCCAGAAAATCATACCCAGGTAGCCAATAGTGTATGCCGCACGGCCCGGACGGTTATCCAGTTTAAACATGTGCAGGTTACTTTCTCCATACGCATAGTTGGCAACCACCGACGTGAAAGCAAACAGGCTGATCGCTGCTGCCACAAAGTCAGTGCCGCCTTCACCCAGGTGGACGTTCATAGCTGACTGTGTCAGGCGTATTCCTTCCATCTGATCGGCGTCAGAGCCCCCGGCCAACAGAATAATGAAGGCGGTAGCGGTACATAAAATCATGGTATCCAGAAACACGCCGAGCATTTGGATATAGCCTTGGGTTACCGGGTGATTGGGATTGGGAGAGGCGCCCGCCGCCGCATGCGGTACCGAGCCCGAGCCTGCTTCATTGGAGTAGAGGCCACGCTGGATACCGTTTTTAATGGCAGCGCCCAGCGCCCCTGCGCCAGCTTCCTGTAAACCAAAGGCGGATTTGATGATATCCATCAGCATGCCCGGCACGGCGTCATAGTTCATCAGGGTGATCACCAACGCGACCGCCACGTAACCAAAGCCCATGAAAGGAACGATGTATTCGGCAAACCGCGCGATACCACGGAAACCACCAATGACAATTAGCGCGGCAATTGCGATGATCCCGAGTCCTGTCCATGTGGCAGGAAATTGATAGGCATTATTCAGCGCATCGGTGATGGTGTTTGCCTGAACGGCACTGAAGATGAAGCCGTAGCCTAAAAAGAGACATAGTGAGAATATTACCGCTAGCCAGCGTTTATTCAGCCCCTGCTTGATATAGTAAGCAGGCCCGCCGCGGAACTCACCGTGATCGTCACGCACCTTATACAACTGTCCCAGTGCACTTTCGGCAAAGCCGGTGGCCATGCCCAACAGTGCGATCATCCACATCCAGAAAATTGCCCCGGCCCCCCCCAGAGAAATGGCCACAGCGACACCAGCCAGGTTACCGGTGCCCACCCGGGCCGAG
>CAZDUT010000225.1:0-4853 GCA_964508695.1 uncultured Alteromonas sp. | reverse complement strand
TTATTGATAACTATTCTTATCATTCTGCTCGGAATGGTATCTGCGGTAAACCTGCCAATTCAAATGGTGCCTTCTATTGAGCTGCCGCAAATTCGTGTTTTTGCGGGGCGGGCGGGCGCTGCCGCCGAAGAAATTGAATCGGTCGTGATTGAGCCTATCGAAAATGCACTGAAGCAAGTGACCGGCGTGGAAGAAATCGTCAGTGAAATTAACGCGGGGCAGGGCAATATTGCATTAACCTTTTCCCTGGGGGCAAATATGGATACTGCCCTGCTCAACGTTATGACCGCGCTTAACAGCGTTCCCCCAATGCCACGAGATATTTCCGGACCGTTAGTACTGACCAGTGACTCGCCGCGCGGCGGTGCCAATTCTGTGGCCACCGTGCAAGTGCGGCCGCAGGTACCCGACAGCGGGATTGAACTCTATCAATATCAGAATATTGTACGAGACAGCGTACAGCATGCATTACGCAACCTTCCTGGTGTCGCGTATGTTGAATGGCAAAACTACCGTAAGACAGAATTGCTTATTAGCTTTGATCCCTACAAAGCGGCGGCAAGAGGGATCTCTGTGAACCAACTTACGTCATTAATTCAAAGTGCTGTCGATAAGTCTGGCGGCTACAGCGAGGTTGGCGATAAACGGTACACGGTGAAGGTCGAAGGTCAGGTAACGCCTGATCGCTTTGAGAGCCTGGTAGTGGGAAACACTGCCGGTATTCCTATTTACCTGGGGGATATCGCCAGCGTAGAGGAAAAGCTCCGAGAGAACCGCTTTTTTACCATGCGAAACGGCATGCCTTCTTTTTACCTAAGCGTCGTAGCCCAGCGCGGTAGCAACTCGGTTGAAGTGCTGGATCGCATCAATCAAACCCTGAACGAAATTAATTCGACGACGCTAAACCCTCGCGGGTTAATGGCTGAAATTAGCTTTGATGCTTCAACACATATCAGAAATGCGCTGGCGCTGGTGAAAGGCAACTTAGGAATTGGTTTATTTTTGGCGTTAGCCATCCTGCTTTACTTTTTGCGTGGGGCACGTCATACCTTGCTCATCGCAATAAGTGTACCTCTTACGCTGGCGGTCGCGATTGCCATGCTGCACCTGTTAGGCAGAAGTCTTAATGTCATTTCTATGGCAGGCATCGCGTTTTCTGTTGGGCTAGTTATGGATGCGGCCATCATTGTTCAGGAGGCCATACTGCGTAATGTCGCAAAACGGGGGCATTCGCGCCAAGCTATTCTCGAAGCCTGCGACAAGGTGGGAGGCGCTATTCTCTCTTCCACGCTGACGAGCGTCATCATTTTCGTTCCTATTTTATTTATGCAGGGTGTGGAAGGCCAATTGTTCTCGGATCTTGCCATTACCATGGCGGTGTCGGTGATTGCCTCCTTCTTCGTAGCGATGACCGTTATCCCGCTGGCCAACTTCCTGTTAGCGCACGTAAAAGAAACAAAAGATCCCTTTTATAATAGGTGGCGAGACTTGGCGCAGTGGCTGTCACGCTGCGTGAGCAGCCGTAATAAAGCGCTGGCATGGGTAGTGTCTACCACGGTGGGAGCACTTGTCGCCATAGCCGCCATTGCTCCCCCGCTGGACTTTTTGCCCAAAGCTCCCACGGATGGCTTCTTCTATGTGCTGATCCTTGAGCCTGGGTCAACCGAACAGCAGCAGCAAGCAGAACTTCCTGAAAAGCTTAAAATGCACCTCGAGCCTTATCTGGATGAACAGCTCGAAACCGGCATTAAAAACTATAACTTCTTTGTCACTCATTCCGGTATGGGAGGTGGGTTCATGTACGCCAACCGCTCTGACAAGGTTGAAGAAACAATGAAAGCCATCGAACAAAACGTGTTAGCCAAATTGCCCGTCGCTCAATTTTATATGGTGCGAGGAAGCATGATTAACATCATGGGGGGGCCGTCAGGGTCAAGTGTTGACCTGAATATTCAGGGCAAAGACCTTAACCAGCTTATCGACTTATCTTCACTGGCAAAATCACATTTTAATGAGGAATATCCGTCAATCCCTATTCGCACTATGCCAATGGTTAGTAAAAAGCAGCCCACCATTGCTATTCAACCCGATGACAGAATGCTCGCGGCAAACGGTTTGAACAGGGCGCAGTTTGGACAAATTGTCGATAGCTACACAGATGGCATGTTCGCGGGCGAATACTTTAATGGCAACGAGAGACTGCGCACAGAGTTAAGAATTGACGCGTGGGACAGTATAGAGGGGTTTAAGAACCTACCGGTAGTCACACCGCACGGCGATACTGTGTCGATGGGATCGCTGGCGTCTATTGAGATCGTACAACGGCCAGCAAAACTGCGCCGTGTGGATGGCTGGCGAACCGTGACATTATCCTTTATCCCTAATGCTTCCATGCCACTGGGCGAGTTGATGAATGCTATTAACGCCTCGGTGGTACCACTATTGGAGCGCAATAAACCTTCTGATGTTCGTCTGACGTTATCGGGGAATGCGAACAAGATGGAGCAGGCGACAGATACTATTTTCAACAATTTCCTGATCGCGCTGATTATTCTGTTTTTGTTGATGGCAACCTACTTCCGCAGCCTGTTGGACAGCCTGGTAGTGTTGAGTGTCATCCCCGTCTCGGTAGTCGGAGGACTGCTTGCGCTGCATGGCATCAATCTCATAGACAACCAATCACTTGACTTATTGACGCTGATCGGTTTTGTGATTTTGTTAGGACTGGTCGTTAACAATGCCATCCTGCTGGTTGGGGAAATACGGGCAAAGCAACGTATAGGCCTGACTAAACAGGATGCACTTGTCGTTGCTTTAAGCATTCGTTTACGTGCCATTACTATCAGCACGCTCACCAGTGTAGTAGGTATGTTGCCGCTTGTTTTAATTCCTGGTCCGGGCAGTGAAATCTATCGCGGACTCGCAGGCGTCATCGTCGGAGGTATGGTGCTTTCCTCCTTTGCAGCGCTGGTGATTTTGCCTGCCTGGCTAATTTTGCTTCCTTCACATTCAACCAATAAGAGAGAAACCCATGAGCAAACTACTGATCACGATATTTTTAATGCTGACACTGTTGCCACAAAGTAAGGCGACGGAAATAAACCCGGTGCCGGTCACTAACAAGCAACCCATCCATCGGGTCGCGGGGTATGTGAAAGCGAACCTGCGCTCAATGTTATCTGCCAAGGAGGCGGGCATCGTCACTTTTATCGCGACTGAAGGAGAGATGGTTACGAAGGGGCAGTTAGTGGCGAAGGTCGATGACAAATCCCTGTTACTGACTAAGCAACGCCTCGAAAATGAAGTTGCGCAGTCAACACAACAACTGGCTTACCATAAGAGACAGGCAGAACGTCTGGAGGGAATGCAAGGTGAAAAACTTGTCAGTCAAAGCCAAATTGACGAGATTAACTTCTCTGTCAGCAAAAGTGCAATGCAATTAGCGATAGCAAAGAACAGATTAAATGAGGTGGCTTACCGGCTTGAGCACACCGCTGTATATGCACAATTTTCCGGCGTAGTCATAAAACGTGAGGCTTCGCTGGGAGAGTTTATGACGGCGGGAGCACCCCTGGTTGAAATCGTCAGTATTGATGATCTGGAAATAGTGACAAATGTCAGTACCACACTGGCAGAGTCTTTCTCAGAGGCGTCGCGCTTTAAAGTTGAAAGCAGCCGTACGCAAGGCGAAGCGGTGTTACGAACCATCATTCCGGATGTTGATCCTACCACACAGACGGTTCAGGTTAGGCTTGCGCCAGTTGACGTCGCGCGTTGGACTGCAGGAGAGTTGGTCGATCTTATTGTGCCAGGTGAGCAAGAATTCAAAATCAGCAAACAGGCGATTACCGAAAAAAATGGCCAGGTCAAGGTACAGGTGCGGCGCGACGAACAATTAGTGAGCGTTGATATTACGGTGGTATCGGAAAGCGGCGATGAGGCTATCGTCAGAGGTAAGCTGGCTCAGACTGACAAAGTGCAACTGACGGGGGCCTGATGCAGGAATTGTGGGCCTGATGGCGGTCGCTTCCCGGCGGGGCTATCGGTGTCAGGTCTGCACGCTGAGCATTTTGTCAGGAAAGTGCGCAAGAGTGTGAATGGCGCTGGCGACTTTGCGCCGTACATTGGGGTGTCATGTCAACAAACTGATAGGAGGCTTTACCACCATATACGCTGACACGCGGCCTCATTGTCAAAGTTCTCTAATCCTCTGACCATAAAAATCTGTGCTAAATTTAACATTTACGCTACGTGGTTCAGTCAGGCTGGACATTTGCATTGATGGCAACAAGTTGGAGGCAGACAATGAGTTATATCGATGGCTTTGTAATAGCCGTACCTACCGCCAACAAGCAGAAGTTTGTTGCGCACGCTAAAATGGGGGACAGCGTATTTATCGAGCTTGGGGCGCTGCGTGTTATCGAATGCTGGGGCGATGATGTGAATGACGGAAAGGTTACGGATTTTCGCAAGGCCGTACAGGCTGAAAGTAATGAAACCGTGGTATTCTCATGGATTGAATGGCCTGATAAATCAACCCGTGATGCGGCCATGAAAACCATGACCGATTGGATGAATAATCCTAAGCAGGCGGACCCACGCATGGATCCTGAGAAGAACCCTGCGCCCTTTGATGGCTCACGGTTAATTTATGGTGGATTTTCGCCGTTGGTTGAATTAACTAAAACCACAGAACCCTAGTGCTTCAATACTGATGCTACAAGAAAGGCACGCATGTTGACGGCCACTGAAATTATTGGTGAGTTGGGAGGGCGATGACCGGCGTCATCCGTGTTATGTAAAACGTCCTGAATGAAAGCCTGGCAACCGCTTCGGGGATTGTGCTTATGGAG
>CAZDUT010000224.1:0-4909 GCA_964508695.1 uncultured Alteromonas sp. | reverse complement strand
TACCGGATTTGTCCAGCATCACGCCGGTCAGCAAATACTGGTTATCTGGTGTGACATACACGGTGATGGCACGTCCCCGAAAGTCAATGACATAGCCTGTTAATCCGGCAGGTGCCTCAAAAGACTTTATGACCTCACCGCCCTGCTCTGTGAGCACGGAGAGTACCGCGGGCTCCTCTGCTTTAGCGGCAGTGAAAAGCATGCTGCCTGCCAACACCATTATACTGAAGGTACGAAAAGTCATAACCTGTTCCTTATTGCTGCGTCTGTTCTGATTGCTTGTCTAAATAAAACCGGAGTCCGGCGTGAGAAATTTCACCCATTTTCATATCAACTAACTGTCCGTCTGCGTCGAAAAACAACGTGGTGGGTAACCCGGCAGCGCCGGATGCCTGACTCAGCGTCCGGGCTCTGTCCAGCAATACATTGTCGAGTTCCAGGTGATGACGCGCCAGATAGTCCTTTACCGCAGAAACTGTTTCGCCCTGGTTGACAAATACGAACTCGACCTTTGGATTGCTTCGCTGTGCCGCCTCCAGCACTGGCATTTCACGGCGGCACGGGGGACACCATGTCGCCCAGTAATTGACAACCAATGGCTTGCCGATGAAGTCACGCAGACTAACGCTTTCGCCTGACAAGGCCGATACGGGCGCAGCAGGGATGCCCATTCCCTGCTTATAAAACGTCATACCGATATGCGCAGGGATCAGTACCGCAAAGGCAACGGCACTACCAAGTACATAGGGCCGTAGCAGGGCTTTATAACGGTAACTGTAAAACAGCAACGCAATGACCAGTACGAACCAGCCAAGGTGTGCATTAAAGCCGCCATCGCGGATGTTCAAAATCTGTAACGGTGACGCACTGTATTGTTGCCAAAACCTGACGACAAACGCGAGACGGGCGATGACCAGTGAGCCCCCAATGGCCAGCATGATGCCTTTATCGGCTTTATCCGCAAGCGCAGCACCGTCTTCCGTGCCCGCGCGTCGGGCAATTGTCCTGGCCGCAACAGTAAAAATAATGGCTGACACGATAAGTAGTAAGGCGTCCAGCGGCAGCGCAAATGGCCCGAGGGAAACACTCATGCAGAAACCCTTTTATAAGCATTTGTTTATACACAGCCACCAGCCTACCCCATCAGGCGCAAATACCTACTCGCATTCGTCGAATGGGGGGGGATTTGCGGTGTGTTTATTCTATACACCGGCACTCCCCCCCTTTATACCATGCTCGCGGCGGCAACGGATAAGGCTACACCGCAGAGGCAAGCACGATCTGCCCTGCAGTTGTCATAAATGTACAAACTGTCTATATTTTAACCAATAAGAGTAATGGTGTACCCTTATCATCCTGTTAAGGAAAAAACATGGCACCAGCAACTTCCACGCGTCGTCCCGGTGAACGCTTTGTCATTGGCCTTCAGATTTGCACAATTAGCCTTATTCTTGCCTATATCTGGCTGCACCTGACCATTGCAGAGGACGATAAATACTTTATGGTCAATGCTCAGGGCTCCTATCGACTGTCGCCGCAGGGTGAATTTGTTCTGCTTAATCCACAAACGCTGACATGGGTGGTCGGTGAAGGTATTGCTACACCTATTCTCAGACGGCTCACAGATCGCTCAGACACAATTCGTCGCCTGATGAAAGATACCGCCGTTGCTGCGGAGCGCCTGCGAACCAGCTTGCCCGACAGCGGGGATATCAGCATCTCCGGCAAAGACATGGCGTCACTGATCAATGCGGCGTTGACCACCAGCGAACATATTGAGCAAAGCACGGTGTGGCAGACATTGCGCGAGGCACTTGAAAACACGGCCCAAACGCTGAGGTCTGAATCGCAGTACCAGCAGGCTTCTGACCATCTTGAACAACTGATCTTTTTAACCGGACAGTTACACCAGCAGGCATTTGCGCAGCAGGCAGATATTCTTGCGCTTAAACCCAATCGTGCGAAAACCTATTTCTGGAACAGCCCATTGGGTAGTTCTGTTGAAGTGTGGTTCTTTGCAATCTTTGGGGTGCTGACGAACTTACTGGTTAACTCGGCAGACTACCTTAAGAACGGAAACTTTCGACAAAGCGAAAAATGGGTCGCGTACACGAAACTTGTTTACGGGCCCGTATTGGCCTGGATCCTGATTACCGCAATTGCCGTTGGCTGGCTGGATCTCGGTGAATATCAGGTCGGAACTTACAGCCTGCCGTTGCTGGCGTTCTTTCTTGGTTTTTATGCCCGCCGGACCGTCAGGCTTATCGACAAGCTGGGGGAAAAGTTATTGGGTCAGGGAGAGAAGTCCGTTGAACAGGGGCCGGCAGATATTATTGCTGCACACCGGGCTTACATTGAACAGTTTATGCAGGCAACCCGCCCCCGTACTTACAAATCGATAAAGCAAACTGCGGCCGAACTGAAGACCCAGTTGGTAAACAATGCGGCGATGGAGCGGGAGTTGACCAAATGAGCGTAAACAGAGATTACGTGCTAACAGGAGTCTGTTATGTCACGCTTTAACCCCCCAGATGTAGATCATGCAATGACCCCGGACGCACAACGTGTAGCCAGCGAAGCGTCGGCAAAGCTTGATGCATGGCTGGCCGAGGTCTTTGCAGGTCTTGAAACTGAATTTGCGCGACACCAGGAACTCCTCTCCCAGCAGCTTAAGCGTGAGTGTCAGCTTTTCGTCGATGAGGAACAGCGCCAGTCTGCGCGTCTGCTTAAACAGGCCGAGCTACTCGCTGACGCTACGAAAAACCTTACCCCGCTGGATCCGGAGCAAAACCGGGTAATAGAGGAAGCCGCGGTTATCCGGCAGCTTATCGTTGAGGAGTCTGAGAACCGGGCTGCACGCTGGACCGCGTTTTCTGATCGATTGGTCACCATGACCCAGGTCTGCGTTGCCGCTATCCTTGATGGCGTGAATTAGGAGCCCGACCATGCTCAACCTTAATGACGGCTTTAATCACCAGCGTCCTGATACCAAAGCAGAAATTAAACACCTGCAGCGCATGCTTCGGATACTGGGCGTAACTGTTGAAGCGGATGGCTTCTATGGTCAGGCTACCAAGGACGGGGTTACTGAACTGCAAAAGCAGGCCGACTTGCCCCAGACCGGCAGCACCGATGACGCGACCTGGCTTGCCCTGGAGAAACTGCTGATTAAGCGTGCGCCACAGATAGACAGCAGCGCGTTAGCCAGTGGTACCGCGCACGCATCGACGGCCATACGAGAGGATTTTCACGGTGATATCGCCTGGATCCACCAACGCGAAGGGCATGCCGGTAAAGCCTACTGGCCAGGGGGCGCTTCTGGCGTGACGCTCGACCCGGGCTTTGATCTTGGCCAGCAGGAGCCTGCGCAACTGAACGAATACTATCAAACGATCCTGACCCCGCAACAACTCACTGCCTGTCACAAATGTATCGGGCTAAAAGGCCACTCAGCCAAAGCCCACTTAAATACTTCAGGTGACCTATTGGGGATTCGTTTGTCCAGAGACGCCGCACTGGATGTCTTTCCTGCGGTCGTTGCGCCATACTGGGTAGCTATCGTTAAACGTTTTCCGGCTCTGGGAGACAACGCCACCCCCGGTGCCGTGCAAACAGCACTATTGTCGCTGGCATTCAACCGCGGCGCATATAATCGCGATCTCGCGACGTTATCAGAGTCCATTGCGGCGGCAGACTGGCACGCCGTGGCACGAAAAATTAGTGCAATGCAACAAGATCATTCTTTAGAGGGGATTCGTAAACGTCGCAGAATGGAAGGCGATCTGATCACAGCGGCACTTTCATGAATGGGGGAATACCCTACTGTGTGACCTTGCGGCACAATGCTCTAAGGCCAATTAGCAATTTAGTCGATGGATATCGTAAAATAAGTTCACTTTACGGTGTTGATATAACAAGATAAAAAGCACTTTTAGTTGGCAGTTACGATTTAACTGTCAGGACGACCAGGTTTAGTGAGAACAAAATGGATGTAGATGCGCTAGTACAGCAGCTCCAGGATATTTACCATTCGGCCCTTGCGGCGGTAGTAAGTACTGAATTTATGTTACAACTCTCGCTGATAGGGCTTATTTATCTGGTCAGTTACCTTATTGCCGCCCGGCTTAGAAAGCAGTTTTTAGTTACCCGACAGCCCCCTCAGGGTGGCGCACATACGCTGCATAATCTGATTTACGAACTGGGTGATGCGCTTTTCCCCATTCTGACTATTAGTTTTTTAAAACTCACAACGGTACTGAGCCAGCGCTATCAGTTTGAGGCCTGGTTACTCAACATTGCGCTCATTATTGCCGTTCTTATTTTTCTCAACTCATTCATTAAGGCGTTTGTTTTTAATCCCATCATCAAAGCCTTTATGCGTTACATCGGCCTGCCGATTGTTTTTCTGCATTTAATTGGCGTGTTGCCAGCGGTTATCCAGGCGCTTGAGTCCATCAGCATTACTGTCGGAAATGTGAACTTCTCTGCCTATGGCGTTTCTCGGGTGCTGGTATTTGGTGCACTGCTGTTCTGGCTGGGGCGCGCGTCAAACTCCGTGGGTCAGGACATTATTCGCAATCATAAAACCCTGGATATTACCACCAAGGAAGTGTTCGCTAAGCTTTTTGAAGTCGCGCTGTTCTGTATTGTGGTATTGCTGCTGCTTAATATTATGGGGATCAACCTCACTGCGCTGGCTGTATTCGGGGGCGCTGTGGGTGTCGGTTTAGGCTTGGGCCTGCAGTCAATCGCTTCGAACTTTATTTCAGGAATTATTATTCTGCTGGACCGCTCACTGACTGTTGGCGATTACGTTGAGCTTGAAGATGGCAGTAAAGGCTTTGTGCGTGAGTTTAAAATGCGCTATGCCGTGCTGGAAACCTATGACGGCAAAGACATCCTTGTTCCC
>CAZDUT010000223.1:0-4926 GCA_964508695.1 uncultured Alteromonas sp. | reverse complement strand
TATTGCCAGGCGGCGGTCATCCTCGATGTAATTTGCAGACGAGAGACCGGAGATACCAATGGCCGGATAATCCTCTATCTTCACATCATCTGGCAGCGGGCAATCACGGTACTTCGCCAGTGGGTGAACCGGTGAGCAGTACAGCCGTCCCTTGCAGGACACTTCAATAGGATGGAAGGTAACTGACTCTGGTTTTACCATATCGTACAGCGACAGCACCAAATGACACTCACCCGATAACGCCACATGCTCGACCTCGTTATAAAGACGGGTCTGAATATTCACGTGAATATCATCAAATTTTTTCATGGTACTTTTGACAGCCTTACTGACTGCCAGGTGGACAGATAACGGTAACCCTGCCATTAACACTAAGGTGATGTGCCCTGAATAATCATCATGGAGCGATTTGAGATTAAAAACGAAGTTATCGAAGGCGTTGAAGATGCGCTTGGTTTCCTGGAAAACCACTTCGCCTTCCTTGGTCATTTGAAATCCGCCACGTCCACGGTGACACAAAACCAGATCAAGACGCTCTTCAAGCTTCTTAATGGCCGCACTGATATTTGGACGCTGCATCCGAAGTACAGGCTCTGCAGCGGTAAAGCCATTACAACTTGCCACGGCATAAAATACGCGTAGCAATTTGATTTCTGACTCTTGCAATCGATTTAACATAGTAGCACCACTTATAGGTATAGTTCTGGATACTCTTCAAGCATCATAGGCAAGACAGGCTGCGATTACAAACACAATTTTTGGGTTTATACGCGTTGAATCGTAAGGAGTTACGAAAATCCTGGCGTTGCTCAGGTATTTTGGGGTATACGGCGATCAGGATAGTTCTACCACTTGCTTACGCAGTGCTTCGATATCGTCACGTAATGATGCCGCCTTTTCAAATTCCAGTTCCCGTGCATACTCAAACATGTCCTTCTCCAGCTTGGTAATTTCTTCCATCAACTCTGTGGCACTGGCAGCCTGTTGTGCTTTTTTCTTCTCTGCCACCTTGCGCAACCTGACTTTGCCGGATGCCGGGTGTGCGCCTTCACCAACATCCATGATGTCAGTGATGGGCTTATTAAGTTTCATTGGCGTGATGTTGTTGGCGGCATTGTGCGCTTCCTGCTTTTCGCGACGACGATCAGTTTCATCAATGGCTTTGCGCATTGATTTAGTGATGGTATCGGCATACAAAATCGCGCGGCCATCCACATGCCGTGCAGCACGCCCGATGGTCTGGATCAGTGATCGCTCTGCCCGCAGAAAGCCTTCCTTATCTGCGTCAAGAATAGCCACCAGCGATACTTCGGGCATATCCAGTCCTTCCCGCAAGAGGTTAATCCCCACCAACACATCAAACTTACCTAATCGCAGATCGCGAATGATTTCGATGCGCTCGACGGTATCGATATCCGAATGCAGATAACGCACCTTCACGCCATGCTCGTTTAAGTACTCACTTAAGTCCTCGGCCATACGTTTGGTGAGCGTGGTAATTAAGGTCCGCTCATCCCGTTCTACCCGTATTTGGATTTCAGACAGCACATCATCCACCTGCGTAGCCACTGGCCGCACCTCTATCTGCGGATCCAGCAAGCCGGTGGGCCTGACCACCTGTTCAACCACATCACCGTCGCAACGTTTCATTTCGTAATCACCCGGCGTCGCGGAAACAAAAATCGTCTGCGGACACAACTGCTCAAACTCTTCAAACTTCAGCGGCCGGTTATCCAGCGCAGAGGGCAGTCTGAAACCATATTCGACCAGTGTTTCCTTGCGTGACCGGTCCCCCTTATACATGGCCCCTACCTGCGATACCGTGACATGGGATTCATCGATAAACATCAATCCGTCTGCCGGAAAGTAATCCAGCAATGTAGGGGGCGGCTCGCCAGACGCGCGCCCCGAGAGATAGCGGGAGTAGTTTTCAATGCCGTTGCAGTAACCAAGCTCCATCATCATCTCAATATCAAACTGCGTGCGCTGGGTAATACGCTGATCTTCCAGCAGCTTATTAACTTCCTGCAATTGTGCCTTGCGTTCTTTAAGCTCCTGCTTGATTTCCTCGATAGCGGCAAGGATTTTTTCCCGGGGTGTGACATAGTGCGTTTTTGGAAACACAGTCGCCCTGACAACAGATTTGTCCACGGCCCCCGTCAGTGGATCAAACAGGCTGATTTTATCAATCTCATCATCAAACAATTCCACCCGCACTGCCTGCTTTTCAGCATCGGCAGGAAAGATATCGATTACATCGCCGCGCACCCGGAAGGTGCCACGCTCAAACGCCAAATCGTTACGTTTGTATTGTAATTCTGCCAGCCGACGCAAAATATCGCGCTGATCCATGGTGTCACCCTGGCGTAGATGCAGCAGCATTTTCATGTAGGACTCGGGGTCACCCAGTCCATAAATGGCCGACACACTGGCAACGATAACCACATCGCGACGCTCCATCAGTGCCTTGGTGGCTGACAGTCGCATTTGTTCGATGTGATCGTTGATGGATGCGTCTTTTTCGATAAAGGTATCGGTACTGGGCACGTAGGCTTCTGGCTGGTAATAGTCATAGTATGAGACAAAGTATTCCACTGCGTTATTGGGAAAGAAGTCTTTCATTTCGCCATAAAGCTGCGCAGCCAGAGTTTTGTTATGAGCCAAAATGAGCGTGGGCCGCTGTACTTCTTTGATCACGTTCGCCATCGTAAAGGTTTTACCCGACCCGGTGACCCCCAGCAGGGTTTGATTGGCCAACCCACTGTCAAGACCGTCAATCAGCGAGGCGATTGCAGCTGGCTGGTCGCCGGCAGGCTGATAGGACGAAACAAGTTCAAAGCCTCTAGTCATTTTGAATGTACTTCCTCTGCATCATTACCCGCCCCGAAAAGCGTGCGTTTAAAAATCAGATATGACACGACTGCGGTGGCGATATTCGCGACAACCGTGCCCCAAAACAGCCCGGTCAGCCCAAACATCATGCTACCCAGTACGCTAACTGGTACGAAAAACACAAACAGTCGGATGATACTGAGTATTAGCGCCAGCATTGGCTTATGCATCGCATTAAGAGACGAGTTTGTGAGAATTACAATACCTTGTAGGCCATAGCCTAACGGGACGATCATTAAAAACTGTTGGATCAGTGCCGCGACTTCCTGCTCCTTGGCGAAGATACCGGCAATAAACGAAGACAGCACAAACATCAAAAAATACACCGCCAATTGCCATACCAGAATAAACTTCATGGTAATGGCATAGGCCGCCTCTACCCGTTTAGGCTTATCAGCCCCAATGTTTTGGCTAATAAACGGCGGCAATGTCATAGACAGCGCCAGAATCACGATACTGGCGATTGACTCCATTCGATTACCGACTCCCCAGGCCGCCACCGCCTCCGCACCATAATTCGCCACGACAGCGGTCATTACCCCACCTGCGACAGGCGTGAGCATATTTGCACCAGCGGCAGGTAACCCAATTCGAAGCACCTCTGTGGCACTGACTTTGAGCTCAGAGAGTGACAACAGGCGTGGAAGCATGAGCTTACGCTTTACCGCCAGAAAATAGAGGATATAGCTGGCACCGATAAGCCAGGCGATGAGCGTAGCTACGGCCGCGCCCTGTATGCCCATTGCCGGTATTGGCCCCAGACCAAAGATGAATATGGGATCTAGCGCTGCATTCAGGCCACCGCCTGCTGCCATAATAATACTGGGTGTGCGGGTGTCACCGCAGGCTCTGAGTACGCTGTTGCCCACCATAGGAATGGATAAAAAGACACTGGAGAAGTACCAGATCCCCATATAGTCGTGAATATAGGGCATCAGATTGTCACTGGCATTAAGCAGCGTAAAAATCGGTGTGATTAACAGGTAACCAATGGCGGCAAGCAACGTAACAAGTATAAATGCCAGCGTCAGTGAGCCTGAGGCAAACAGTTTCGCCTGAGTGATTTCGCCTTTACCCTGTAGCTTTCCAATCACTGCTGACGTTCCAATACCCAGCCCGATGTTCAGGCTGATCACAGTAAAAGTCACAGGAAAGGTAAAACTGATGGCGGCAAGCTGGTCAGTCCCCAGTAAACTGACAAAAAACGTGTCAATAAGCCCGAAGCTCATCATCATCACCATGCCCAAAATCATTGGGATGGTTATTCGCCGTAACGTGGTTGCAATATTACCTTCAGTCAGATTCGATGTATCTTTTCGCGCGGTTTGGCTTTTCACTCAGACTCTCTGTATTTCAGATGTGAAACGCTATCGGCTAGTCGATGCGCTATTTTAGAAGCAACGGACATCCATTCAGGTACTCAGGCTTAACCATGATCTGGTAACGTCCATCGGATGTGGCAATAGTCTAAGCTACCTGTTTATTCAACGCCACGCTAATTCGGTTTAAAGCACGGTGTTGACCACAAATCGGCCTTTTCTGCATCCCTCTTAATTCCCTGGTTAACTTCAGAAAAACAAAAAACACGGCTTTTTGGGACTCTGGGCAGTACCTGTGCCGAAAACTTTTTTTTCACAGTTTGGACGTCCGATAACACCTATCAGACTTTGCGCATCATACAGTGGCAGTAGTTTGTCACTTCCGTGTCCCGAACAAAGGCACCGGCATTCAGTGCGATAAACGCTTATGCCACAAACAGCTACTGCCACTCAGGTTAATTTAATGTTAAGTCAAGCGATTTTTCCAGTGAATATGGCTATTTTTCGGACCTTCGATGGCGAGTAACACACAAGCTTCGCACTGTTCAACCGGGATCTGAGGGAATAGTGCGCAGACAAACACTTTTTCTCATACAACACTGATATTACTGTAAATTTATTTTGATCCATTTTGGAGAAAGCGCATTTTCAGCCATTTGATCGCGTTGCATCCAGCGCCCGGATCGCAACTATCAACATAGTTATCCACAGTTTT
>CAZDUT010000222.1:0-4970 GCA_964508695.1 uncultured Alteromonas sp. | reverse complement strand
AAGGGCTACTGGATCACAATGGATAAACCCGTCAATCTTGATAAAACACGCAAACTGTTACATCAGCTGCTTAAACCGGAACGGGGTTTCTTTAGCGTTGCTATCGCCTATGGTCTGGCTATCGGGATTATGACCCTGGCAGTACCTATCGCCGTGCAGACCCTAATCAACAGTATTGCCAATATCGCGTCGGTTCGCGCTGTCGTCGTTCTGGCGGTTGTTTTATTTATCACGCTAACGGTGTCGGGGGTATTCAGTGCGCTTCGTATGCGTGTCATGGAATTGTACGAGCGCAGGGTGTTTGCCCGTCTGACCGCCAACCTGAGTTTAAAAACCATAATGGCACCGCACAGTTTTTTTGAGGGCAGACGCAACACCAGTATTACGCAGCGTTATTTTGACATAATGACACTGCAGAAAAATATACCGGCCCTGATGGTGGATGGCTTTGCTCTGGTATTGCAAATGCTGGTGGGTTTCACACTTGTATCATTCTATCACCCTGCTTTATTTGTGTTTAATGTCCTCGTATTACTGGTCATGTATATCATCTGGAAGCTGTGGGGGGCGGGAGCAAAACGTACCGCAATACAATTATCCCATGCTAAATATGACACGGCGAAATGGCTGGGCGACATTGCCTCCGCGCATGAATTTTTTAAGTCGTCGCGGCACCTCGATTACGCCGGTAAACAAACCGAAGCCTGCATCAGCAATTACATCCATGCTCACGAACGTCACTTTAAGTACACCTTTTCGCAGGCCATAATGTTTTTACTGCTTTATGCCGGCGCAAGTGCAGCACTGCTGGGCGTTGGCGGCTGGCTGGTGGTGAAGGGGCAGTTGTCTATCGGCCAGCTGGTTGCGGCAGAGCTGATCATGTCAGCCGTGTTTCTGGGGTTGTCGCGTTTTACGCTGTACCTGAAACTCTATTATGAGCTTTATGGTGCCGCAGAGAAGATAGGCTCGGCGCTGGTTATCCCGCAGGAAGAATGGCATGAGCCGGTGAGTCATAGTCCAGATGCCACTGCGCTGGCGTTCGAGCGCCTTGTGCTTTCGCATCATCAGGATTCCTGTGTCATTAATTTGCGTCTCGAGCCTGGTGTAAAGCTCTTTGTCACCACAGACAAAAGCTGGGTGCAAAAGCAGCTGGTTGCACTTTTAAAGCGCTATGAAAAACCACAGAAAGGCTGGCTGTTGTTGGGCGATATGAGCTTCTACGACTATGACATTTACGAACTGCGGCAAGCCATCATAACCATCGACCGGTCATTGATCATGGAATGTACGGTAGAAGATTACCTCAGGCTGTCAGCGCCACATGCGTCCGTCGCCGAAATACGCCGCACCCTTGAAGACGTGGAACTGCTGTCGACCATAGAACATTTCGAACATGGTCTGCAAACGCGGTTATCCGCACTGGGCGGCCCGTTCCAGCCACTGGAGCTGCTGCTGTTGAAGTTGGCGGGGGCAATATTGTCACAGCCCAAGGTGTTACTGATTAATCAGCACTTTGATGCGATCCCCGACGCATTGCGTATCAGGCTGCTTCAGCTTATTGAAAGGCAGGCATTTACGGTACTTTATTTCAGCAATCTGGTGCACAGCGACCGTTTAGACGGAACATTGTCTTTGCGCGATGAAGGTGTGCTGACCACGCATAATGGTAAAGCAGTGGGAGAGCCGGCGTGAATACAGAGGAACGCTACCTTAAGAATGTGAAGTCGCTGTCACAGATAAAGATCCCAAGGGTTCACCGGGTAATGAGCGGTATTGTTCTGTGTTTGCTAGTGACAGGCGGGCTGCTGCTCTGGTTTACCCCATGGACGCAAACCGCGTTTGGAACCGGCCAGGTCGATTCGCTGAACCCTTTTGAGCGTACGCAAAGCATTTCTGCTTTAGTGCCGGGTCAGATACAGACCTGGCATGTGCGTGAGGGGATGCAGGTAAAAAAGGGCGATCCCATTGTCACGCTTATCGATATTGATGCCCAGCGGCTCGACAAGCTCCAGGCCCAGCTGGCTGCTGCAAATGCGCGCTATGAGGCAGATCTGGCAGCGGTAGCGAATGCTAAAAGCAATCTGCAGCGCCAGCGCAACCTGCTGGAACAAGGTTTGGTGTCATCGAAAACGGTCGAGGCCGCCGAAATGAAGGTACAGGAGCTTCGTGCAAAAGCGGCCAAAGCGGATGCGGATAGGAATAGTGTCAGCATGGCGCTTTCCAGACAGGCCACACAAACCAAGGTTGCCCCTTCGGACGGGACCATTGTTTCGTTGATTTCAGGAGGTGGTTCAACCTTTGTTAAAGAGGGAGACGTGCTGGCGCGGTTTATTCCTTCTGGCGTCACCCGCACAGTGCGGGTAAGTGTCAGCGGTCTGGACGCGCCGCTAATCAGGGCCGGTGCAAAAGCTCGCTTACAATTTGAAGGCTGGCCCGTTATTCAGTTCAGTGGCTGGCCGGGCACTGCGGTGGGTACCTTTGGTGGCAAAGTCGTGTATGTGGAACCTGTGGCCGATCAGACTGGGCGCTTCCAGGTATGGATTGCGCCGGACGAAAATGATGCGCCGTGGCCAGGTGAAAATTCAGTACGACTGGGAAGTCGTGTTAAGGCCTGGGTCTTGCTGGAAGAAGTAAGGCTGGGGTACGAGCTCTGGCGTCAACTGAATAATTTCCCACCCGTGAAAACAACGGTTGAGTTACCGCAAAAACAGGGACCGGCCAAATGATAAGGACAGTAACAGCGGCAATACTGTGCGTGACGGGCTGGACCACTGCGATTGCTGAAACATTGACGGTGGAAGATTTAGTTCGCAACATACAGCGAACGCACCCTTACATTGCAGCGATGGAAGAGCAGGGGCTTCAACGCCGGTTGGCTCTGACCAAACAACAAAGCGAGTTTGACCCTTATATCGAACAGGACACGTCGGTGCGGGCCAGTGGTTACTACGACGGAGCTTTTGCTTCTCAGCGGTTTGTTAAGCCACTAAAGGAGATGAATGCGAGGCTCTATACTGAGTATCGCCTTGCCGATGGTGATTTCCCGGTATACGAGCGCGAGTACTCAACCCTCTCGGGAGGCGAAGCCCGTGTAGGCGTCGCACTTTCTTTATTGCAAAACCGTGAAACGGACAAGCGGCGCACAGCAGTGAGCAATGCCCGCCTGGCGATTGAACAGTGGCAGGCTGAGTTTGCGAATAATGTCAATGACACCGTGTATAAAGGGGTTATGCATTATCTGTATTGGTACGAAAGCCTGCTTCAGATACAAAGCGTTAAAACGCTAATCGCAACAACTGAATCCCGGCAGCGTGCTTATGAGGTTCGGGTGGAAGAAGGTGATCTGGCACAATCAGACTTAGTCGAATTTGAGGCTAATATACTGCAGCAGAGGTTACTGCTGGCAGATCTGAATCAAAAGCGCATTGCCTTGCGACTCGATCTGGGATTTTATATTCGTAACGGCCGCGGTGAAATGGCAAATACGGAGGGCATGACCGTCCCGCAGGACGGCATTACCTGGCCTTATAGCGTTTCGCCCACCGCCGTAGCAGCGTTAAGGCAAAAGTTAAGTGCACATCCGGCACTTGCACAAGTCCAGCAAGAACTGCGAATGGTTAAGAACAAACATCTGCTGGCTGATAATGCGCTGTTGCCAAAACTGGATCTGAAAGCCTCTTTGGCTCGTGATCTTGGGAGCGGGCCTGCTGCGCTTGACGGCACCGAAAGTAAAGTCGGGTTGAGCTTCTCTTATCCGCTGGGCAACAGGGCGGCGCGAGCCGAAGTGTCCAGCCTTAAATCGAAATACAATGAGCTCACCCATAAACGACAGCTAATCGCTGATCGTATTTCTCAGGCATTCGATAAAGCCTACCGCCAATGGCAGCAGGCCCGGGAAGTTGCGGAACTACAGCGTAACAACGCAGAACTCACGGCACGCCTTTATGATATGGAGTTAAAGCGCTATGAAGTGGGTGACAGCGACATGTTTGTCTTGAATGCCAGAGAATCTGCACGAATAGAAGCGCAAATGTCGCGCATCAAAGCTGATATTAACGTTTATCTCGCTGAGCTATCACTGCATCATGCCGCAGCATCTTTGGTGCTATAAATAGTATGAAGGGGTAAACGGTGAGCGAGCTAAAGGTGATGTAGCGCTACGACTGAAGCGTCCGTGCTTCTTTATTTATTAATTGCCAGCCATTGCGGCGGCGAATTCATCATCTGACAGGCCTGCTTCTTTGGCCATTTTCTTAAGTTTGTCATCCTTCACGCCGGCATGCTGGCCAGAATACAGGATCCGTTTTACCTGTTCACGTTGCGCTAACGATTCCCGCACTGCCGTTTCAACGACCTCATCGGCCTGGTTAGGGAATACTGCAAGCAGCGCATCAACGACATATTCGCCGACAAACGGCACAGCGTTGAGCGCAGTGGTCATGATATCGACCAGCTTATTAGGGTGTTCCTGAGAAAGGGTTTGCACAATGCTGTCTGCCGAGTCAGGCTCAGTGAGTACCGCCACCCGCACAATTTCATCAAGCTCTTCGGGAGTGCTGTTTGCTGCAGCCTGAACCACGAAATCGACATAGGTGGGTTCTGCTTTTATCGCCAGTTTCACGATACTCTGGCAGCTGCTCACATCCTTCTCTATGGCCAGTTGCACAATTTCACCGGTAGAGGCTGGCTGTGCAGAAATGGCGGCAAAGATGATTTCCCTGTACTTGTCGGGATAGGTATCTAATGCAACATCAACAATTTCGACAACGTCTTGTGGGTAATGACTCGCGATAGAGCGAATGGCCATGCCCACTGACATGTTTCGTTCTACCTGACGTTTCAAAAAAGAAGTTTGAAACGCCGCGGTTTGTTTCGCGTCTTGTTTGTCTGTCGGATTAATGGGCGTGGCGGTGACACCAGCGCACACAAACATCGAGGCCACAAACATAATCAGGCCTGATACATACTTC
>CAZDUT010000221.1:3796-4991 GCA_964508695.1 uncultured Alteromonas sp. | reverse complement strand
CCCCCGTTCGGCAGGTGACGTGATATTGTCTTCCACCTCAAATTTCAGCTTGCCGAAAGGTGAGGCAACAAACGAGATCCCGATTTTGCGTTTTTCCGGGCTGGTCGCTTCTTCAAGCTTCAGGTGAACCGTGATGATTTGCTTTAAGTCGAAGGGGGTTTCACAGGCGCGGTTGAGCTCTTCCACAGACAGTAAGGTATCGCTGCCAACCTGTAACGTAATTTTATCCTCATCGATTTTATTGCCATCCAGAGAAATCCATTTGAGTTCTTTGAGGGTGGCGTCCTTCAGCCGGTTTTTCAGCATGAATGATAAACCGTCCTCGGTTTTCGTCAGACTGCCATGAGTATAAAGCTGTTTAAGTAGGATACTGGGTACAAACATGCGGGTTCCTTTCACTGCCTGGGTGGTATTGAGTTGATGAATACACTTTTTATTTTCTAAGCATAAGTTTTATAGCATAGGTTTTGTGTAATAAAACAGCAGAAATTTTCCCTCTCCCCGCTAAACCAAGGTGCTAGTAGACATACAAATTCGCGCCACGAACTTATAAAAATGGGTCAGTTCCAGCTCACCCGCTGCCGCCTACCCGGCAGTCTCCGGCCAGATAGCTGGTATTCCCACATCACCGTAAAGTTAATGATGTCAGCACGGATGACTGACAATGCAAAACGTACCCGGCCTGCAACAAAGGGAGGTGTCACGGAATGATGCCAGGGATTGTCAGCTCCACAGGGAAGGGAGGAGCCGGGTGCGGCATTTTTAATCAACTACAGGGTGACAGCAATGCGACCGGGACTTTTCAGACAACCTGCACTGGAGCACCAGCAGCTACGATTGCCGGGCACGGTGCTGCTAATGCCGAAATTATCGTATCTGGTAATAACCGGTCTGGTTCTGTGCTGGCTGGCAGCCGTTGTATTTTACCTGTGCACCCAGCATTTTAGTCAACATGCCACGGTGAATGGCTGGTTGGAGCCTGACAGTGGTCACTTTCGGCTGTACTCGACCCGCCAGGGTCTTGTCGACCAAGTATTAGTAGAGCAAGGCTCCATTATTCAGGCAGGCACCCCCGTCATCGCGCTTGACGACACCGAGCAATTACGCAACGGCAGTGATGCCCAGGATGAGCAAATTGCACAGCTTAGCGATCAGATTTCACGCATTGAATTACAGCTACAGCACCTTGAGCGTG
>CAZDUT010000221.1:0-3786 GCA_964508695.1 uncultured Alteromonas sp. | reverse complement strand
AGCGTGTTTTCCAACAGAAGCATTACTCCGCTCGACAACTCGTGACATCGTTGCAAAAAGATTTAGAAGCGTTACAGGCAATTCTCAAACTGGCACAACAGCGTGAAGGATTAGCAGATTCGCACTTACAGGGACTGGTCAAACTTCATCTGGATGGCTTTGTTTCAGATCGCGACGTGGCGCTCTCTACAGCGGATGCCCTGCAACGAAGTCAGGAAAACGCACAGCTAATCCGCGAGCAGATGGTGCTGCGCCGCCAACTTGAAGAAGCGAGAAATTCGCTGGCGGCATTGCCAAGTGAGCACGCACAACAGCGATTGTCACTTGCCAATCAGCACAGTGAGTTGCAGCAGCGCATTGTCCAGATAGAGCGTCAGCGCAGCGCCGTGGTTATTGCCCCCCGTGATGGCAGGGTCAGCCACATTAACGTCAGGCAAGGGCATCACCTGTCATCAGGTCAGGTATTAATGACACTTACGCCCGCCTTGTCGACCATTGAAGCCAAAATGGTCGTGCCTATCCGGGCAGCGGGCTTTTTGGCCACAGGGCAGGCTGTCACACTTCGCTACGACGCGTTTCCCTATCAAAAATATGGGCTTCACAGAGGCCATATTACCAGTATTTCAGAAACACTGATCCTGCCAAAAGACTGGCCAGATGCGCCCCGTCAGCTACAGGAGCCCGGTTATCTGGTGCGTGTGAGGCTGGCAAGCAACAGCCTCGTCGCGCACGGAAGTATCATCGGTCTCAAGTCGGGCATGACCTTTTCAGCCGATATCCAGCTTGGTGAGCGAACCCTGATCGAGTGGCTCTTCGCCCCGTTGCAAACAATAACCGGACGACTTAGCGCATGACGCCATTTATGACAACCAGCGCGGATTTAATCAGGCAGCTGACGGCAAGAAAATACCTGCCTATGACGCTGCAGTCTGAAGCAGCAGAATGTGGGTTGGCCTGCCTGAGCATGGTGGCAAATTATCATGGGGATCGTCGCTCACTGGCGCAAATGCGTGCCAGGTATGCGATATCGATGCGGGGAGTATCGCTGCGAACCATCATGGAGATTGCTGCGGCTATACAATTAAACCCCCGCGCACTGAAGCTTGAGCAGGGCGATCTTAGACATCTGCAGTGCCCGGCTGTTTTACACTGGGACATGCAGCATTTTGTGGTTCTCAGGCATGTTCGCAACAACCAGTACATGATCCACGATCCGGCTGTGGGCCGACGCAAGCTTTCAGTTAATCAGTTGTCGAAACACTTCACCGGGGTCGCGCTTGAACTGCAGCCTACCCAGCACTTCACGCCAACGCCCCGTCAGCGTCCTCTGTCACTGTTTCAGTTCTGGCAAAGCGCAACCGGGCTGAAGCGCAGCCTGGGTTTGTTATTCACACTGTCCGCATTACTTCAGCTTGCGGCCATTGCGTCTCCCTACTATTTACAAACCATCATTGATGATGTGCTTTTAAGTGATAACCGCGACCTGTTATTCACGCTGGCAGCTGGCTTTGCCTTACTGCTGTTGATGGAGCTGGGCTTAACGATTGTGCGCCGCAGTCTCATTCTTACAATGTCAACACGTCTGCAACTGCAGCTCTCGGCCAATGTGTTTCGGCATTTGCTACGCCTACCAATGGATTACTTTTCCAAGCGGCATACCGGCGATGTGGTTTCTCGGTTTGGCTCACTGGCTCACATACGCGAGTTCGTTACTGTTGGGCTTGTGACGGCAGTCCTTGACGGGCTGATGGCGCTTATGACCCTTGCGGTGATGTGTCTGTACTCCCCCTTACTTGCCGTTGTCACGGTTGCCGCCCTTTCTCTTTATCTGGTTGTGCGACTGTCTCTGCTTCCCTGGGTGAAAAATGAAACCACCGAACGCATCGCTATGGCCGCCGCCGAGCAAAGTCACTTCATTGAAACGCTGCGCGCCATTCAACCTGTCAGACTTTACCAGCAGGACAGTCGACGCCAAAGCCAGTGGCAGAACCTGCTGGTAGAAACCTTAAACCGTGACCTTCGTCTGGGTAAGCTGGATATCGGGGCCAATGCCGCCAATCAGCTGCTGTTCGGACTCGAAAATATTATCGTCATTTACCTGGCTGCCACCTTGGTGATGGACAATCAGTTTACCATTGGCATGCTCTACGCGTTCACGGCCTATAAGACCCGCTTTTCGACGTCCGTCGACAGCCTGGTCAGTCGCTTAATTGAATTTCGCATGCTGCGCGTGCACATTGATCGGCTCGCCGACATTGTACTGACGCCCGCCCTGCCTCAGCCTTGTGCTTTGGCAGCGACACCAGCGGATTTCACACGCAGCGCCCTCACCGTTGAGCGCCTTGCTTACCGCTATGGTGATCTCGAACCCTGTGTTTTTTCCAATGTCAGCTTTAGCATTTCACCTGGTTCAACGGTGGCCATTATTGGGCCCAGTGGCAGTGGTAAATCGACGCTTTTAAAGTGTCTGATGGGATTGCTCACACCGTCTCATGGCACGGTTTACTTTGGCCCGCACCGGGTCAGTACCGGATGGGCATACCCCCAGCTTTTCGCGTCGGTCATGCAGGATGACACCTGTATGAACGGCACACTCATGCAAAACATTGCGTGCTTTGACGAGCCAGCCAATGCTGAAAAAGTCCAGCAAGCTGCCCGTATCGCCTGCATTCACGACGAAATAATGGCCATGCCGATGCAATATCAGTCACTGATTGGCGATATGGGCAGCGCGCTTTCCGGCGGACAGCGTCAGCGGTTACTCCTGGCGCGTGCACTTTATCGCCAGCCCGCGGCATTGTTTCTCGATGAAGCCAGCAGTCAGCTGGATGTCAAAAACGAAATGGTTATCAATCGGCATTTGAAGTCGCTGTCGGTTACCCGAATTGTCGTGGCGCACCGCCCACAAACTATCGCGATGGCTGATGTAGTTTATTCGTTGTCCCGTGACGGTCTGACACGACTCGACCCGTCTGCCATACCTGGTATTGCAGATAACTAAACATAAATAAGGAGATACACATGTATCAGTCAGATGAAAAGGAGCTACCGCTATCACAACTTTCCAAACGTGAGCTGCAGGTAGCCAGAAAAATAATGGAAGGTCTGCCCAATAAGGTGATTGCGTCAGATCTATTTATCAGCGAGCGGACCGTGAAGTTTCACTGCGCAAATATCTATCGCAAGCTGGAGATCAGAAATCGCGCAGCGCTGATGGCTGCTTACTTCAGATCACTGTACGTGCCCTCATCTGCTGCCTGACCTCGCAGTAGTCAATGCGGCACGTCAACCGGGGCTGTATCACACAGCCCGGTAACACCGGCAATGATGCCGAACCGACATTATAAGGAGATCCCCATGTCATTATTCGCCCCTGAACACACTGAACTTAGCGACGCCGATGTTGACACATCAGCGGCGCGACATTTGTACCTATTCCGCTACCGCCAGGCAAGCTAACCCCACCGGTTTATACCACTTTGGCCATTGGTGAAGACGGCGGTTATCCGCCGGTATACCTCTCCTGACGGAAAAGCCATGCTGCCCCCTCGGCAGGGTTGCACTTAACTATGATTATTGCCTTACTGGGATCAAACACCGACAACGCAGTGTTGCCCATAGTGACTGACGCGCCTGATGAGATTACCACCCAGTCTCGCTTGTTGTGTCAGAGCTTCAGCATGCACTGGTGCGCCGTTGACTGGCGTCTGACGCCGGAGGACCACTACTACTTTCTGGAGGCGAATCCGTGCCCGTATTTTCTGTATGTTGAATGTCGACCGGTGC
>CAZDUT010000220.1:0-5039 GCA_964508695.1 uncultured Alteromonas sp. | reverse complement strand
TAGCCAGACAGACGAATAACTTCCATACGGTCAAGCAACGGCCCCGGGATGTTCATGCTGTTAGAGGTAGCCACAAACATCACATCAGACAGATCGTAATCCACCTCAAGGTAGTGATCGCTAAAGCTGTTGTTTTGCTCCGGATCTAACACCTCCAGTAAGGCAGAGGCAGGATCACCACGCATGTCGGCCGACATTTTGTCAATTTCATCCAGCAGAAACAGTGGGTTCTTCACTTCCACTCTTGCCATCTTCTGAATCAGTTTACCCGGCAGAGAACCAATGTAGGTACGACGGTGGCCACGTATTTCGGCTTCGTCACGCACACCGCCCAGCGCCATGCGCACGTACTTACGGCCTGTGGCTTTTGCAATAGATTGGCCCAACGAGGTCTTACCAACTCCCGGCGGTCCCACCAGACACAGGATAGGCCCTTTCAGTTTTTTCACCCGCTGTTGCACAGCCAGGTATTCCAATATGCGCTCTTTGACTTTCTCAAGGCCATAATGGTCTTCGTTAAGTACACGCTCTGCCCGGGCAAGATCTTTTTTCACCGGTGAGCGCTTTCTCCAGGGCACGCTGGTCAGCCACTCAATGTAACTACGCAGTACTGTTGCCTCTGCGGACATTGGCGACATCATTTTCAGTTTCTGCAGTTCGGAATTTGCTTTGTCCTCTGCCTCTTTCGGCATTTTTGCATCACTGATTTTCTTCGCCAGCGCTTCAAATTCGTCCGGGGCATCGTCGAGTTCGCCGAGCTCTTTCTGAATGGCTTTCATCTGCTCGTTGAGATAATACTCACGCTGGCTTTTCTCCATTTGCTTCTTCACGCGGGTGCGAATTTTCTTCTCAACCTGCAGCAAATCGATTTCGCCTTCCATCAGCGCCATCAGGTATTCAAGGCGTTCGTTAACGCCTTCCATTTCCAGCACCTTTTGCTTTTCTGTGAGCTTAAGTGGCATGTGCGCAGCCATGGTGTCAGCCAGACGCGCTGCATCTTCGATACCATTTAAGGAGGTCAGGACTTCAGGCGGTATCTTTTTGTTAAGCTTCACATAGCCTTCGAACTGCGATACGGCAGAACGAATAAGTACTTCCTGCTCGCCTTCCGGTATGTTTTCATCTTTTAAACGATCAATCCCGGCGACGAAGTAAGGCTCAGACTGTACATAGCTTGAAATGGCGCCGCGTACGTTGCCCTCAACCAATACCTTCACGGTACCATCCGGTAACTTGAGCAACTGTAAGATTGTGGCAATGGTACCGACGGAATAAATATCATCGGCTTCCGGTTCGTCGACCCCGGCATCTTTCTGTGCGACCAGAAATATCTGCTTGTCATTTTCCATGGCCGCTTCAAGACAACGAATGGATTTTTCTCGTCCGACAAACAGGGGTATGACCATATGCGGGTACACTACAACATCCCGTAACGCCAGTACGGGAATTTCAATGCGATTTTCACGCTCAACTGTCATACGTGTTCTCTATTGTTATTTACGATGGTGATTTATATGGGGATGCAAAGGCAAAGTTCAAATCTATCGGTGATTGAAAATGAAGAAACTTTTAGCTCCTGCCGGCGACCACACCGTTCGCCTCTCAATCAGACTCCCGCGTAATACGCCCTGGGGTGGGCTAAGCACTTTATGCACCTTTGAGAACATCCTACCTGTTACCATCTGCGATTTAGCCAGCGATGGCAACCCCTATTTCTGGCTCATTTGCACCAGCGTCCAATCTGCCCAGGCGCTACAAGGATATCAATGCGTGAGGTGGCGCTTGCCTGACATGTCGACTCCGGGAGGATGGCAAGCAAAGATGCGTGACAATCAAGCAGGCACAAAAAAAGGCCCGAAGGCCTTTTTTCAATTATTCCGACGCTGCTTTTTTCTCGTCGTTGTGGTAAATCAGAATCGGTTTCGATTCACCTTTGATGACGGTTTCATCAATGACCACTTTACTGACATTATCCATCGACGGTAACTCATACATGGTATCCAGCAAGACTTCTTCTACGATAGAGCGCAAGCCTCGCGCACCGGTTTTACGTTGTTGCGCTTTTCTGGCAATCGCCTGAAGCGCATCATCACGAAACTCCAGTTCTGCATCTTCCAGCGCAAATAGTGCCGCATACTGCTTAGTAATGGCATTTTTGGGCTCTCGAAGAATTTGGATAAGTGCGTCATCGTCCAGTTCTTCCAGACTGGTCACTACCGGTAACCGTCCGATGAATTCAGGGATAAGCCCATATTTCACCAAATCTTCCGGTTCAACCTTTTGGAACAGCTCGCTGGCCGCCAACGTGTTTTCTTTCGATTTCACCTTAGCACCAAAACCTATACCGCTGCCCGTTTGCGCACGCTGCTCAATGACTTTTTCAAGTCCGGCGAATGCACCACCACAGATAAACAGGATCTTGGACGTATCAACCTGCAAAAACTCCTGTTGCGGATGTTTACGTCCGCCCTGCGGCGGAACAGAAGCAACCGTCCCCTCGATCAGTTTTAGCAGCGCCTGCTGGACGCCTTCACCACTTACATCGCGGGTAATCGACGGATTGTCTGACTTACGGGAAATCTTGTCGATTTCGTCAATGTAGACAATACCGCGCTGCGCTTTTTCGACATCGTAATCGCATTTTTGCAGCAGTTTCTGAATAATATTTTCAACGTCTTCACCCACGTAACCGGCTTCGGTTAGCGTTGTGGCATCCGCCATAGTGAAGGGGACATCGAGAAAACGTGCCAGCGTTTCAGCCAGCAATGTCTTACCACTACCGGTTGGTCCGATAAGCAGGATGTTACTTTTACCCAGCTCTACGCCGTCATGGGTGTCGCCATTGCGAAGACGTTTGTAGTGGTTGTATACCGCCACCGACAACACACGCTTGGCGTGCTCCTGCCCGATAACGTAATCGTCAAGGTGCTCGTGGATTTCAACCGGCTTAGGCAGCGCGTCTCTCTTCTGCTTAGGCGCGATCTCTTTAATTTCTTCACGAATAATGTCGTTACATAATTCAACACATTCGTCGCAGATAAATACTGACGGGCCTGCAATCAACTTTCTGACTTCGTGCTGGCTCTTACCACAGAACGAGCAGTAAAGTAGCTTGTTATCACCGTCACCGCTGTGCTTATCACTCATTTTATTTGCCTCTGCATCGCCCGGAAAACTGCCGGATGAACGCCTCCATCCGGCCCGGCTCACTCACCCAGTATACTATTTTGTCGTAGCTGCGTCAGAGCGATTTGTCAAAACTTCATCTATCAGACCATACTCTTTTGCTTCCGTTGCAGTTTGGAAGTTGTCGCGATCAGTATCACGCGCGATGGTCTCATAATCCTGCCCGGTATGCTGTGCCAGCAAACGGTTCAGCTTTTCCTTAATAGACAGGATTTCTTTGGCATGGATTTCAAAATCTGATGCCTGGCCCTGGAAGCCACCAAGTGGCTGGTGAATCATCACCCGCGAATTCGGCAGACAGAACCGTTTGCCTTTCGCGCCGCCTGACAGCAAAAATGCCCCCATACTCGCCGCCTGGCCAACACATACTGTGCTCACATCAGGTTTAATGAAATTCATCGTGTCGTAGATGGCCATACCCGCAGTCACTGAACCACCCGGCGAGTTGATATACAAAAAGATATCCTTCTCTGGGTTTTCAGCTTCAAGAAAGAGCATTTGCGCCACAATCAGGTTTGCCATGTGGTCTTCCACCGGCCCAACCAGAAAAATCACGTTCTCTTTAAGCAAACGTGAGTATATATCGTAAGAGCGTTCACCCTTCGATGTTTGTTCAACAACCATCGGGACCAGGGCATTCATTGGATCAATCGGGGTATTAGTCATAGCTACCTTGATTACTTTAAGCTTAAAACAAAAATGCTCGGAAGGCTCCGAGCATTTAAGCGTAAGGTGACTGGTTAAGTCAATCAGACATTTTATAATTACGCCTGTTTGTTCATAACCTCGTCAAAACCTTTATTGACTTCTTTAACCTTCGCCTGGTCAAGAACCCACTCAATCGCCTGCTCTTCCAGTGCAACGTTCTGCATCTGCTGCATCAGCTCCTGGTTGTTCTTGTAATAGTCAATGACTTCCTGCGGATCTTCGTACGCCGACGCAGCGGTTTCGATCATCTCTTCGACTTTCTTGTTATCCGCTTCAAGTTCGTTTTGCTTGATGATTTCGCCAAGCAACAAACCAATAGTTACGCGACGCTTAGCGTTATCCTGGAACAGGTCAGCTGGCAGTTCTGGCAGATTGTTACCACCGCCCTGCTGTGCAAAACGCTGTTTCGCTTGTTCACGCAGCGCATTGATTTCCTGATCAATCAGTGACTGTGGCAGGTCAATTTCGTTGTTTTCTACCAACTTAGAGATAACATTCTCTTTAACCTGAGATTTCAGTGTCTGATCCAGTTCGCGCTGCATATTTTTGCGTACTTCGCTGCGCAGAGCTTCAACACCACCTTCCTGAACACCAAACAGGGTTGCAAATTCGTCGTCAACTTTAGGCAGTTGCTGGCCTTCCACTTTCTTCACGTGAACCTGGAATACCGCATCTTTACCTTTCAGCGCTTCTGCGTGGTAATCTTCCGGGAAAGTTACTTCAACCGTTACGTCTTCGCCAGCCTTAGCACCCACCAGTGGCTTCTCGAACCCTGGGATCATGCGGCCCTGGCCAAGCTCAAGCGTGAAGTCTTCTGCTTTACCACCGTCAAATTCTTCACCGTCGATGCTGCCCACAAAGTCGATAACCATCCGGTCATCTTTCTTCGCTTTACGCTTTACTTCTTTCCACGTAGCGTGCTGCTTTTGCAGGGTTTCCATCATGTTGTCCAGATCTTCGTCTTTGATCTCAACAACCGGCTTTTCAACTTCCATCTCGCTTACGCCCTGTACTTCTACTTCAGGGTAAACTTCAAAAGAAGCTACGAATTCCAGGTCTTCGCCGTCCTGATCTTTGGTCAGTTCAAACTTCGGCATACCTGCAGGCTGAATTTTTTCCTGCATAACGGCCTGATAGAAATTTTG
>CAZDUT010000219.1:0-5075 GCA_964508695.1 uncultured Alteromonas sp. | reverse complement strand
CCTGTGAGGCTTGGTTGCGCTACGGCTGATGAGCGATAGCAAATGTCAGACTGGAAAAGTACGTTTCAAAGGTCGCCTCGCTGCTGTACTGCGTAGGCACGCCCCAGACAACGTTAAGCTTTACCGGTCCAGCTTCCGGAAACACGAAGGTCGCCTTGCCGTTAGCGTCAGTGGTCAGTGACTGAGACTGATGGTCCGCATCGGCAAGGGGCGAGGCATCTATTAAGGCATTCTCAAGCGGCTCTCCCCGAAATAGTACCTGAACGGGTAACCTACCCGCTTCTGCAAGGTTGGCGGGATGGTGTAGCGGCACGATTTCCAGAGTATGCCCGACAGGAGCGGTAACCACGTCAGAGCGCATAGCACCTACCTGAACAATGGTTTTTGCTTTTCGTGAGTACAGTTCGGTGCCTGCTGTATCCATCAGTCCGTTAGATTTCCTGTAGGCCACAATGTCCAGCAGGCCTTCCTCTTCTGCATAGCGATTGAACGCCTCTGCACCCAGCGAACTCATGCTGTGGTAGCTTTCAAATCCGATGACATAGGAGCCTTCGCCAAGTTTACCGGTTTTGGCTATACCCGGCAGCAGTCCGGAACGTGGAATAATGCTGGCGGCCATATCGGCTACGCCTGTTGCGGTGTAGTTACGAATGGCGACGATCTTCTCCCAGCTGAGGGCCCAGTTTTCTGCTCCTTCGTTATGGCCGACCTTAAACTGCACGGGAACCGTGGACGCTGCCGGGTAATGGTACTGGCCCGGCTCCAGCCAAAAGTCATGGGCATACGTAAAAGTGGCTGGAATAACACTCGCTAACACACACAATAAACTGAGCTTTTTCATATTACTTCCTAAATTCCGTCAGTAACTAGCCATACTGCTGACAACAGGTTCTGGATGCAGCAAACGTATTTTTTGTTTATGTGCGTACGGTGCAGCCGGGCATACCCTGATAAAACTTGGGGGAACGTACCAATCATCCTGGTTTATCAGCTATCACATACCCCTGACTCGGCGGCCACGAATACCGACTTTACCAGATTGCGCTGTGCGGGCGTTTCGCCTAAGCGGGTGAAATCATGCAGCCAGTGATACAGTAGCCTGTCATTGATTGCCATAAGTGGTGCAGCCAACGTAAAGTGAGCGGCATCGTTGGTGCTCGTTGTCTGCAACAGGAGTTGCTCACGCGCTTCATCGTCAGGGGCTGTCAGCGCCTGCAGGGTAGTACCCAGTTGCTGATATTTATGTGTTTTTGCCGCCCGGCGCAAATGCCGGCCGAGCTGGAAACACTGCCCGGCGCGCGTTTCATGCGCCGCATTTGCCTGACACCAATTAACCAATGCCGACGGATAAGTGCTGTCTGCAGCCAGGTGGCCCGTAGCGGCAATATATAACTGATATGGTGTGACATCGACGGGGGGATGAGTTAAGCGCACATAGTCATTCAGTGATGACGCGAAGTGGTTTGTGAATGCATTCGTCTGCAACAGCCGGTTGATCGCGACGTTTACCTTTTCATGGTTTTGCTTAACGGCGTAATAGTTTGCGATATGCAGCCACAGCTCTCCGTTGTCGGCGTCCGCAGTGATAATTTCCTCGACCACTCGGGCTTCGCAGCTGTCAGTCGCTGCGCATCGCCGGATTATCTCAACGTTGATGCCTTCATCGCCAGGAAAGGCGTTACGATAGTCGAGCAACCTTGCTATGCGCTGCTCTGTTGAGGAGACGGCGGCGAACATGGCATATAAGTAACGGCCCGCTTGGTCGTTATGGTCTTTAAGTGAGTCAAAATAACGGCTTAGCTGACGATCAGAAACGCTGATGTCAGGAGGCGGATTGCGCGGCAGACAGCCCTCGACAAAGGCTTTTATGCGATTGGCGCCGTTGTTGGTAAGCAGTAGGTTTTCCGTGTGACTGCCAACGGCATTGCGGGTGTCTTTTTGAGGTGAAAGCGCAGATGGGGACGCTGAAGAGTTGTCAGCCGTGTCAGCATAAGCTGCTTTGTCATCGTGCTGAAAAATCAGCATCAGCCCGAAGGTAGCAGCGGTGATCGCGGCCATCAGCCATAGTAAAAACCGCGTCGTCGGTTTCATTTAATAGACGTATCCTGTTGCGGTAATCTTCGGCCTGGCGAAGGCAAGGCGTAAGCAACACGTTACCATCTGTTGATAAATGAAGAAAGACGCTAAGACTTTAGTCGTAACAACTCGACCTGGTTGACCAGCCAGTGCTGTAATACAGCCTATCTTGAGCGGTTTCGTCAATAGCGAGTCCAAAGCCAGTGTTTCTGGGTATAAAGCTCACAACCTAAATGGCGTGTCGTAACGGGAATACCGATCCCGCCGCTTTACTATAACGTGGATGCTAATTATGCAGTCAATTGCTATCGTGCTGATGGGTATTGTTGGAATGCTTATCGGCTGGTTTGCTTACTCCAAATTTATCGCCAACCGCATATTTAAGCTGGATGACAGTTTTACGACTCCTGCCCATGAGTTCAATGATGGTAAAGATTATGTGCCGACGAACAAGGTTGTACTCTGGGGCCACCATTTCACCTCGGTAGCAGGCGCAGCGCCCATTGTTGGCCCGGCTATAGCGGTCTACTGGGGCTGGGTACCCGCTGTATTATGGGTGGTGTTTGGTACCATCCTGTTTGCCGGCGTTCACGATATGGGGGCACTGTGGGCCAGTGCCCGGCATAAAGGTAAATCCATGGGCGCATTGTCTGAAAGCGTGATCGGTAAACGCTCGCGGGCGCTGTTTATGATCGTCATTTTCCTGGTACTGCTGATGGTAAACGCAGTATTTGGCGTGGTCATCGCCAACTCCTTTGTGTCGCAGCCTGACGCGGTATTTCCGGCGTGGACCGCGATTGCCGTGGCCTTAATTATCGGACAACTGATCAAGCGAAACTTTAAGCTTGTTCCTCTCTGCCTGGTGGGGGTTTTGGTCTTATATGCGTCTGTGTACGCCGGTAGCTACATTCCTATTGCATTGCCTGAGACGATGTTTGGGCTTGCCGATACGGCTAACTGGATCATTATCCTTTTCATTTATGCGGCAATCGCGTCGCTGTTGCCGGTATGGATGCTGCTACAGCCCCGCGACTTTATCAACGGTATGCAGTTGCTGGTTGGGTTACTGCTGCTTTACGGCGCAGTCTTTTTCTCCATGCCAGACATTACGGCGCCCGCGTTTAACTCGCAAACAGCGACAGATACGCCGAGTATTATTCCGCTGTTGTTCGTTACCATAGCGTGCGGGGCAGTGTCTGGCTTTCATGGCATTGTGTCGTCGGGAACCAGCTCCAAGCAGCTTAACAAGGAAACTGATGCCAGGTTTGTGGGGTATCTGGGGGCTGTAGGCGAGGGGTCACTGGCCTTGATCACCATCGTCGCCGTAAGCGGCGTTGCCCTGGCCGCCTCGCCGGAAGAGTGGCATGAGGTGTATTCGCACCTGGGGGCAGGCAGCGTGGACGCTTTCATAAAAGGCGGGGCTAATCTCATCGCCAATGGCTGGGGACTGCCTGTTGGCTTCGCCTCTACCATTCTTGCGGTCATGGTGGTGCTGTTTGCCGGCACTACCATGGACTCTGGTGTGCGCTTGCAACGCTACATCATTCAGGAGTGGGGGGAGATTTATAACTTAAATGTACTTAAACGGGGCGCTGTGGCCACGTTAGTCGCGGTGGGTAGCTGTTTGTTATTGGCATTTGGCGCCGGCGGAGCGTCGGGCTCAGGCGGTATGATCATCTGGCCGCTGTTTGGCTCAACCAACCAAATCCTCGCAAGTCTCACATTGCTGGTGATCTCCGTCATGCTTATAAAGCTGAAACGCCCCGCCATTTACACGCTGGTCCCTATGGTGTTTGTGCTGGTTATGGCATTTTTTGCAGGCCTGATAAAGCTGAAAGAATACTGGCTGGCAGATAACTATCTGTTGGTATTTTTAGATGCCGTGGTGCTGATTGTCTCGGTACTGGTAATGTTGGAAGCGGCCGCCGTTATCAAACGTTTTCGTCAGGGCGGCTAGTGCCCCGGAGTCGTTGATAACAGGCTTTGGCGCCAAGAGGTGAGCAGCCGCCGCGCATTGTGGGAACCAGGTAAGTTGAGCCTGGTCGCAGCAAATCACGTAGATACCTGATAGCTAAACCGGCCCGCCTGCCATACCTTGGAAAGGCAGCGGTTAGAACAATGTTTAATAAGGTTGGATACCACTATGCGACAGACAATAGCTTTTCTTTTTACACTGCTGGCGGCCTCAGGTGTTGCCGTGGCGCAATCAGGTTCAACACCACCGGTTGAGATGACCGCGAGCGGGGGCACAAACCTTTCAGCCACTGTTCTTGAAACCTTTGAACAGCCCTGGGCAATGACATTTTTGCCGGACGGCCACAGTTTAGTGACAGAAAAGACGGGCGCACTGTGGTTGCTTGATAAGGATCAGAAAAAACTGTTTTCCCTGTCCAATGTCCCTGAGGTAATTCCCCGGGGCCAGGGCGGGCTGGGCGATGTGATCCTGCATCCCAATTTTGCATCCAATAATACCCTCTATGTGTCATATATTGAACGCGACACGGATGATGATGCGTACAGTGGTGCGGTCATTGAGCGCGCAACACTCACCGTCTCTGACGACGGCGCGGCGTTGGCAGACAGAAAAATTATTTGGCGCCAATCACCCAAAATGACCGGCAATGGCCATTATTCCCATCGTATGGTGTTTTCGCCTGATGGGTACCTGTTTATCACATCGGGAGAAAGGCAGAAGTTTACTCCGGCGCAAAACATGGCCATGAATCTGGGTAAAATTCTGCGACTGAACGACGACGGTAGTGTGCCTGAAGACAATCCCTTCTACGGTAACGGTAGCGTGACCGAACAAATATGGACGCTGGGCCATCGCAACCCACTAGGCATTGATTTTGATGAAGACGGGAACCTGTGGTCGCATGAAATGGGACCGCGTCACGGCGATGAGCTGAATATCATTGAGCGTGGACGTAACTACGGCTACCCCATGGTATCTCAGGGTGACCACTACTCGGGAGTGAAAATTCCCAACCATGAAGATG
>CAZDUT010000218.1:2157-5092 GCA_964508695.1 uncultured Alteromonas sp. | reverse complement strand
CTTTTTCAGTGAACTGGTTAAGCAACTCGAAACCTCCAGAACGAATTTAAAAGAGGTCGTTACTCAGCTTGAGCATCTGCGTGAGGAAGATGTCTTTCTCAACCGTGAGCTGCAGAGCAATATCCGCCAGCTTAATCATGAAATTGAGCAGCGAAAGCGGGCCCAGGAGGACCGCGAAGCGGTGTTTGAAGATTTGGAAAAGGAAATTAAAAACAAATCTGAACAGGAAGAGCAGGCCCGTCGCCTTTCAACGCTATTGCGCTCAATCATTGATGCCTCCCCCGACTTGATTTACTACCGTAATGAAGAGGGGCGTTTTGCCGGCTGTAATCGTACCGCTGAACTGATGACGGGTAAGACCGAACAGGAACTTCAGGGGTTAACACCTACCGACGTGTACGAAGAAGATCTCGCCCGGCAGATCGTCGCCAGTGATCATGAAGTACTGGAAAGTAATGCCAGCATTACCGAAGAGTTGTGGTTGCGCTTTGCCGATGGCCGTCGCCGCTACTTTGAAATGAAGCGCGTGCCATTTTTCGATAATAACGGCAAGCGCCTGGGACTGCTGTCTTTTGGTCGTGATATGACAGAGCGTAAGCAGGCAGAAAATGCCGCCGCCAAAGCCAGCACCGACAAAACCCGGTTTATTGCGACAATTAGTCATGAGTTACGTACGCCGCTCAACGGTATTGTAGGTCTGAGCCGCATGTTACGTGACAGTGAGCTCACTGCAGAGCAGTTTAACTGGGTAAGCACCATTTACGCCAGTGCCATTACACTGGGGAATATTTTTAACGACATTATCGATCTGGATAAGCTGGATCGCGACAAGCTGGAACTGAGTCTGAAAACCGTGTCGCTGAAGGACTTCACTGAAGAGCTCAGCAGTATTATCCAGTTACTGGCAAAGGACAAGGGACTGGAGCTTAGGACGAAGATCAATCAGCCACTCCCTGAAATGGTGGAGGTGGATGGAACCCGATTGCGTCAGATCCTGTGGAACATCCTGTTTAATGCCGTGAAATTTACTCAGAAGGGCCACGTCAGTCTGGAGGTATCGGCAACACAGCCCAATGACGACCGGTGTCTGGTGACATTTGTGATCGAGGATACTGGTGTTGGCATCCCTGATGAGGAGTTGGATAAGATATTTGCCATGTACTATCAGGTGGACCATCCCGACCATCAGTCGGCAACCGGTACCGGTATTGGTCTGGCGATATGTAAGCAAATGGTCGAACTGATGAAGGGCGATATTCGCGTATCCAGCCGGGTAGGCAAGGGCACCCGCTTCGAAATTGAGTTGCCGGCCAACATCAGTGACAAGCCCATGCAGCCAGCAGAGCTGCAGGTAACGGGCTTGTCTATTTTGCTGGTAGAGGACATCGAACTTAACGTAATGGTGGCCAAAGCGTTACTTGAAAAGTTGGGGCAAAAGGTCGACGTTGCCATGACCGGCCAGGAGGCCATTGATAAAGCCAGAGCCAATCAGTATGACCTGATATTGCTGGATATCCAGTTGCCGGATATGAACGGCTTTGAAGTCGCCAATACCCTGCATGAGTAAGACCTGGTAATGCAGACACCCATAGTAGCGCTGACCGCGAATGTCATTAAGAAGCGAGAAGAATACCTGGAAAACGGTATGGATGATGTGATAGCCAAGCCGGTTAAGAAAAGCCGGGTGATTGAGGTGTTTAACGAGCTGTTTCATGCCCCACCGGCCCCCTTGGAAATCGATGGCAAGGTCGAAAAGCCGGATCCTGACAAAACATTAAGTAACATTTTAGACATGGATCTGTTGCAGATGTTGGTGGATACAATAGGCGAAGATATGGTGCGCGCCAGTGTCAAAGTCTTTCAGGATAAAATGCCTGAATATATGGAAATTCTGCAGTTGAGCCTGTCTGCCGATGAGAAATCGGAGGTGTGCTCGCAAGCACATAAAATCAAGGGCGCGGCAGGCTCTGTGGGGCTATCACGAGTACAGCGCATCGCCAACCAAATTCAGCAGGGAGACCATCCCGCATGGTGGCAAAACGTGCATGACTGGGTTGAGGAGCTGCAAATGGCGGTTCAGCACGATATGCAGGCACTGCATGATTGGCTTAATCAGCAGGATGTTGACGATTAATCACATAAAGCCGCTTGCTGCGGTGTGGGGCAATTATTATGAGTACCGCGTCAGGCGATACGCCATTCAGTAACCAAGCCGTCGATCCCGGCACGTTGCCCGCGTTGACGGCACTGGATTTTTCGCCGGTGTCACCTTCCTACCGCACCCTTAACATGGCGGTGGCCGGTTTTGTAACAGCCTTGCTCATTGGCATAGTCACGGCCCTGCGTTTTCAGCCGATCTTCGCGCTGCCCACTGAGCTTATCCACGCGTACATGCCAGTTGCCGGCGGGTTGCTGGCAATTGGTTTGATCTGGCTGGGTTATCACTTTCTGGCTGACAAGCGGGTGGGGTATGCGTTACGGGAACTGGATATCAGTCTCAGGCGTGGGCTTATTTTTCGAAAGGTGGTATGCCAGCCCATATTACGGGTACAGCATGTCGAGCTAAAGCGTGGCCCGCTTGAGCGCCTGGCCGGATTAGCCACACTTCAGGTATTTTCAGCCGGAGGGGCCATGCATACGTTTGAGGTGCCGGGACTAACGGTAACGCGCGCGGAACAGCTCAGGCAGTATATTCTTGATCATAAAGATTTAAGTGCGAGATAAGCCATGGAACCGGTAGTGCGATCCTCTCAGGAGTCTGTACGGCAGGTCGATACCGGCGCACAGTGGCAGCGGCTGGCAGGTATTTCGATACTTCATTTTAGTCTGGGTAATGTCAAAGATCTGGCCCAGAGTGCAATTTATATTATTCCGGCACTCGCCGTCACCGCCAAGGTGTTGGATAACGTCCACGGTGTCTACGCTTATGCCATTG
>CAZDUT010000218.1:0-2147 GCA_964508695.1 uncultured Alteromonas sp. | reverse complement strand
TACGCGCGCCAGAGAACCGATGAAGCCGTATGTAGCTGTCGGATCGATTGTGCGGGGCCGTGAAAGACGGCAAGGGAAACTAGGGAGGTGGAGCCATGGCGCGGTGGTTCATTGTCGCCGGGATTGTGCTTAGCATGATTGTGAGTGGTTTTCTCAATTTCTGGTTATACCGCTTCAGAGTTCACAATTACCATGTTGAAATAAAAAGTGGTGTGTTTAAACGCCGCCACACTAATTTGCCGTTTTGGCGTATTCAAAATGTTAAAATTGAACAGCCCTTCTATTACCGGCCGTTTGCGTATGCGCTGGTGGTGCTGGATACAGCCGGCAGCGCCAAAGAAGAGGCAGAAATTGTTGCGGTTCCCCTCACGTACGCGTATGCACTTAAAAAGCAGGTTCTGAGTCAGCAAACGCACAACCAGGCTGCCTCAAGCGAAGAAGCCGCCTCCTCTGACGATGGCGACGAGTCTGAAGATGTCCTCAACCGACGCAGTATCGGCGACCTGGTCATTCACGGTATCACCAATAACCGGATGTGGATTTTATTGGGGGCGGCCGCGCCGTTTTATGACAATCTGGCGGGCTACGTAGGACAGTGGCTGACCTCTCATGGCCTGAGCCTGAAACAACTGGTTAACGAGCAAACCGTCGCCTGGTGGCAACTCAGCCTGTATACCCTGATGGTCGCTGCTGTGATCATGGCGTTACTGGCGATGGTGAGTGTAGGTGGGTCGCTGTTTACCTTTTATGGGTATACCTTAAGCCGCGATGAAGACCGCTATATTCGTCGCAGTGGTCTGCTTAATAAGCAGGAGGTCAGTATGCGCGCTTCCCGGATCCAGGTTGTCAGTGCCAAGCAGGACTGGCTGGATAAACTCCTTAAGCGTGTGAATCTGTATTTTGAGCAAAATACGTCCGGGAAAATGCAGAATCAGGAGCTTATGTCGCCGAATAAAATGTTGGTACCCTCGGTGACCGAAACCGAGTGTGCAGCGTTGGTGAACGAAGTGATGCCCGGCAACCGGCTTTACAGTGCGCCGTACCAGCCGGTAAGCAAGCAATATCTGCGTCACTGGCTGCTGGTATGGGTAGCGCCGATTACCGCACTACTCATCAGTCTGGCGGTAATGACAGATGCACATCAGGGGCTGACGGTGGTCAGTCTGGCGGCCGTATGTTTGACGTTGCTTCTGATCCTGCGCTGGTGGCGGTGGGGAGTGGCCATGGATGAAACTTACCTGTATATACGCCGCGGCCGGTTTGGCGTTGACTATCAGTGTTTTGAGCGCGCCAAGGTACAACAGATAATCGTTAAACAAAGTGTGTTAATGGCGAAAAGAAACGTGGCCAGTATTCAGTTTGTGCTGGCATCGGGTACAGAAACCGTGCCGTTTTTGCCAGAAGCACTGGCATACCAGCTTGCCAACGAAACACTGTTTACCGTAGAGTCCACCCGCCGCTCCTGGATGTAGCGGCGGGCTCGCCGGGTTATTAAAATGCGTCGCCGGGAACGCGCACGTTGCCTTCCATGAGTACCCGGGCCGAGCGGCTCATCACCGCTTCCTCAATGTGCCAGCGTTCACCGACAAGCTCGGCTTTCGCCCCCACCTGTAACGTCCCCGAAGGATGACCAAAGGTCACGGCACTTCGCTCCTTACCCCCCGCAGCACGATTAACCAGGGTATCAGGAATAGCGGCCGCCGCCGCAATGGCTACGGCAGCGGTACCCATCATGGCGTGATGAAGCTTGCCCATGGACATTGCGCGCACCAGCACGTCGATGTCATTACCCAGCACGTCCTTGCCGCTTGAGGCTTGATAATCCTTCGGCGGGGCTACCATTGCAACCTTAGGCGTGTGCTGACGCGCAGCGGCTTCACCGACATTGTTAATAAGTCCCATCTTGACGGCGCCATGGGCTCGAATGGCTTCAAAGCGTGCCAGCGCGTCGCTGTCGCTGTTGATATCGTCCTGTAACTCGGTACCGGTGTAACCAATATCAGCGGCATTAATAAAAATAGTCGGGATGCCGGCGTTGATCATGGTGGCTTCAAGCGTTCCTACCCCCGGCACATCCAGTTTGTCCACCAGCCGTCCTGTAGGAAAGATCGCCCCTTCACCGTCTGCAGGATCTTTAAAGGCAATTT
>CAZDUT010000217.1:3201-5103 GCA_964508695.1 uncultured Alteromonas sp. | reverse complement strand
ATACGATGATTGGCCCTGCATTTCGTCGCGGAATGAGTAGTCAACACTCATGGAAACCAGGCCACCGTTGTCCAGCTCAACATAGTAAGTGGGCGCAACCATGATCGTCCATTCCGGCGATAGTGCCGGGGAGTCACCCTCACCGATGCCAATAACATTGTCATCCACTTCGGTAATTTCAGCATCAAGGTAGCCCACAGAACCGCGCACAATGAAGTTGTCAGTAATATTCACTGTGGTTTCCAGCTCAACCCCCTGAGCCTCTGACTTACCGGCGTTTTCAACGATGGTGACAAAACCGCCGCCCGCCTGTGGGTTAGAGTAAGGCAGCGCAAGATCGGTATACTGAGTATGGAATAGCGCCGCCATGAAGGTGACGTTGTCACCGGCCTGACCCTTCAGACCCATTTCGTAATTGATGGCAGTGGTTTCATCAAAGGATACAAACTGCCCGGCGCCGCCAAACGGACGCGGCGGGAAGCCCCCGGTTTGATAACCTTTTTGAATGGTGCCGTACAGGTTCAGATCATCGCTGAGTTTATATGCGGCGTTGACGTCCCAGGTGATTTCGCTGAAGTCTGCTTCGCGGTATGCGCGCTCGCCGAAAGAGGGGAACATGGCATTGGCTTCTTTCTCATCTTTTGAGTAACGCAGGCCACCGCCGATACTCAGACGATCACTCAGCGCGTAGGATACGTTTCCGTAAGCCGCGTAAGCGTTGGTTTCCTGGTTAATGTCGAAGAAGCCATAGCTACCACAAAAGCCGCACACATCGGTGACCGGTGTCACGCCATCGTTAAGTACACCACCGGCAGTATTGAACGGGCTGAACACCCAGGGACCCGACGCTGTTGTACCTTCCTCATTGAAATAGTAAAGGCCAGAAACGAAATCAACATCACCTACCACGCCATTGACTTGCAGTTCGTAAGATACCTGATCGGCATTACCGGTTTCAGGGAACTCTGACAGGTTAAGTGGTGAAGCATCGTCATCGAGCCCCCCTTCGTACTCGCTTGAGCGCTTACTGGCAATGAATTTCACATCAATATTGCGGTTCGCTGCCCACAGGGCCGTGAGTGACGCGCCCCAGCCGGAGTAAGAGGTTGACTCGATACCCGCAACCGTTGTACCAAGATCGTCAGGATCAGCCGGGATAAGGCTTGGGTTTAACAGATAAAACTCACCGTTATCGATGCTGAATTCGGTCGGACCGTTTGGCGTAAATTCAATTGTGTAAGGTGACTGTCCCGACTCGTTCTCAACAAAGTCACCGGCCACAGTGACCGAGAAGTCATCGCTGACCTGGTACTTACCTGCAATACGACCGCTGTACTCTTGCTCTTCACCAATTTCTTTTTCCGGGTTTTCCAGATTTACCGCTTCACCCACACCGTCGCGGCGCTTGAATGAACCGCTGGCAGACACGCTGAAGTCGTCGGTAACGTCACTGTTGATATACAAATCGGTTGCCAGTCGGCCACGTGTACCCACTTTACCGGAAACGGTTGCAATATCCTGGTCGCCCGGTTGTTTAGTGATGATGTTCACCGCACCACCTAAGGTATTGCGTCCATACAATGTTCCCTGAGGGCCTCGCAGCACTTCGACGCGCTGAATGTTAGGCAGCGACATGTTCGCGCCCATTTGACGTCCCAGGTACACACCGTCCAGGTAAACACCTACCCCGGGATCTGTCGTAATAATGTGATCCTGTAAACCAATGCCGCGAATGAATACAGACGCATGCCCGGTGTTACCTACGCCATAACGGCTGATATTCAGGTTGGGCACGTATTTACCCACATCGTCCAGATTCGTCACGTTCGTATCTTCAATCAGCCCTTCACCGATTGAGGAAACTGCGGTAGGGGTCTCGTAAATGCTTTCAGTTCGCTTACG
>CAZDUT010000217.1:0-3191 GCA_964508695.1 uncultured Alteromonas sp. | reverse complement strand
ACCTTTTCAACTTCTGCATTTTCTGCGGTTTGTTCATCGGCAGTTTGCGCAAAGGCAGCAGGCGTGAGTAATGCAGTAACTGCAAGGCTAATGGCTGATAATCGCGCAGGAAGACAGGTTCGCATTAGGGGCGAAGTTCGGCTCATGGAAATCTCCGTGGATTGACTACTTTTTGACTATGCCGTGCCTGAGATAGGCACGTTGGCGCTGAGAGTGCGCAGGTTGGGCGGGAAGTATAACGACTTTTTATGCAATGTTAAGGACTAATAAATAATTTCTTAAACTTACTTGTCCGGGACACACTCGCTGATCTCACTCACACCGGGCCAGTACAAACCTTACAAGCGTTTTCACTTCGGATTGCTATTATGATCACTCCTCCCCGCGTACTGTTTTTCGATGTAAATGAAACCCTGCTTGACTTACGCCATGTCAAAACCGCAATTGCCAATGTGCTTAACGGTAATGAGCAACTGGTTGATGTGTGGTTTGCCACGTTGCTGCACCACTCACTGGTTGAAATGCATACGGGGCAGTTTCACGACTTCACAGAGATCGGCGTGGCCGCGCTGCAGATGGTTGCACATAGTCAGGGCATACGCCTGAATCAGCATGACGCAAAAGCCGCTATCGCGGGTCCGATGACCGAGCTTCCTGCGCACAGTGATGTACCTGACGCGCTCGGCCGGCTTCGTGATGACGGTTATCGCTTGGTTGCCCTGTCAAACTCATCACAAAAAGGCCTTAGCGCACAACTTGAGCATGCTGATCTGACGCCATTTTTTAGCGCGGTACTGAGTGTTCAGCAGATTAAAACGTACAAGCCACTCAAAGCGGTATATCGCTGGGCCTGCACAGAGTGCGACGTGAAGTTATCGGACAGTATGATGATTGCCGCTCATGGCTGGGATGTGTGTGGCGCTGCTAATGCAGGCATGCGGACTGCGTTCGTTGCCCGGCAAGGTAAAATGCCCTACCCGCTTGGCCCTGCGCCAGATATGGAGGTGGACAACCTGTCTGATTTTGCCGACAGGCTGTCCAGGGAGAGTTAACCCGTTTTAAAGCCGTTGGTCTCACATGAGGCTTTCTTGCTGTTCAGCGCTTCAAGTTGCTTTTTCAGCCATTCGCCCTGAATTTTTGATGAAGTTGCTGACAATTCCTTGTTTACGCGATTGATTTCTTTTGCCACACCTTTGCACCCATCTGCAGAGGGGTTAAACCCGTCATAGGCACTGACCGGTGCTGCGGCAAAGGCAGCTAATAGCACTGTTAAAGTCTTATAATTCATTTCCTAACTCCAAGTATTGAAGGTAAACCATTCTCTTACATGCTTGTGGTTACATTATCAGCAATGCATAAAAACAAGGTTGTTATGGTTTATACCCAGGAATGAAAACGCGCTATGATCGCTTTTTGATCGTTTGAGCAAATCAGTCCCGACATAAGGAAACACTTATGCCTATTCTGCGCATTGTTTTACTAACAATAGCTTTAAGTGCCTGTTCTACCACGCTGCCGACCGAAAAAGATGTGAAAAGTGCCGACTTCGGCTCATTTCCTGACAATTACGAACTGATTGTCAGAGCGTATTACAACACCACCGTCGATGAGCCTGGCACTACCCGATACAATGCGATACACAAACCCGTGCGTTACTGGTTGGGCAGCGAGGTGGATGAGGTGTATTACGGCTATTTAGTCTGCGCCACAGTGAATACCAAAAATATGTTTGGTAATTACAGCGGCTTTCGCCATGACGCATTGCTCATTCACAACGACCATGTGGTGAAGTATGTGAAAGGCGGAGACTGGTGGGGTGAAAAGCTGTGCCCGAATCCGTCGTCGAATGCAGGGTAATTATCTTATTTTATCAGCTAGTGTCGTCACTCAGATACAGAGAAGAGCTCAGTTGAACCAGAGGGCAAATTCAAACCAATTTTGCTAAGTATGCTGAAAATCTAACATCACCCATTCCCCCTGTTAAACAGGCTTTCTGTCCACCAGTAACCAGACGAAAGTTACATTTTCAATGTCTTCACGATGCGCTTCACCGCGCACCGACCCGCTGCCGATACGCAAAGGTAGTATCAAAAGTATAATCTTTTCATCAATGGTATTAACTGCAAGACGCCGCAAAGCTAACCCATTTGCCATCATCTATTTGTTTTTTGACTCCGCCCATCGCGCTAGCTGATGTAATACACCATGAAAACGCGCTGTGTGAGTCAGTCAGGATGACATGTTCACAATAAAAGGATTATTTATGACAAAACATTTAGCAATTGCATTTGTTATCTTTCTGCTTTCGCTTATAACGTCTGCTCCGCTCTCTGCAGCACCAAAAATAAATTGGACTCCTAAAAAGCTATCTGTAGAACATGAGCAAGGTGTTACGTATCAGCATCAGATATCGTTTTCATCCTTAGTTGATATGGAGGATGTGTACCTATCTGTCGTACCCGAGCTTGCCGATTTAGTAACGGTTTCAAAAAATAAGCTTGGGGCTATTAGACGCGGTGATTCAACGACACTTACACTTACGTTGTCTATACCCAGATATGCCGAGCCGGGCCTTTATGAAGGCGTATTACAGGTTCGCTCACAGTTAGTGCAAGGCACACTGTCCAAACCCCTTCCTATCAAAATTAATATAGTTGAAAAGCAAGTACCAGTTTTGCCGCCAGATCCCGGAGAAGCCGGAAAACAATCAGTTTTAGGCGCCGATATTGATAACGATGGTGTTAGAGATGACGTTCAGCGCTTTATTGTTTTAACCTATTCCGACAACACGCTGCTTCAGAAAGCGCTTTTTGAAATAGCTAAGCATTATCAGAACACTATGCAAATTGAAAACGATAAGGACGTCGCTCGTGATGAGTACGAACGTTTTCGCAAACACTATCAATGTTTAAACGCTGTAATAAATAATGCTTACGAATACCGACGGGAACTTAAAGCTAGATTTTTCAACACGTTCGAGCGGTCTGAACGTCATCTGAAGTTCCATAATCTCCTTGTTGGCTATGTTTCAGGCGGACTTCCTCCTAAGCATGAATGGCGAGCTAATTGCGCATTCGACTCACATTCAGTTTAAGGAGGTTAATTATGAGAAAGGCTTATTTCAGCTTTATTCTTTTAATTGTACTCTCCGTCTTTTTGCTAAAGCCTGCTTACGGTGAATCATTAAGTTG
>CAZDUT010000216.1:2941-5119 GCA_964508695.1 uncultured Alteromonas sp. | reverse complement strand
GACGAATATCATGGCCAAGCTCAACAATACTGGCGTACGCCAGGTTCTCAGCCATTCCCCAGTCCAGCTTCTTCTCACCGGCGACCATCGCTTTCCTGTCCTGGTAAATTTTATTTACGCGGGAATGAAGCTTGTAATCTTCAGGGTAACTGGTGAGTTTTTCACCAAGTTCTTTAAGCTTCTCAATGCTGATCTCACCGGCATAGTCCGTATCCCAGTCATGCCCCAGGTAAGGACTCCAGTCGACGCTGTGTTCGGTCATGGGACGCCACTCTTCCACGACGCAGGCACCGTGGTCCAGTGCATTTCGGTAGTCGTCGAGATATTTTTTAGCTTCCCGCTCTTCCATGACCCCTTCAGCAACCAATTGGTCGGTATAGATCTCACGGGTTACCGGATGCTTCTTAATTTTCTGATACATCAACGGTTGCGTCGCATTTGGCTCATCGGATTCGTTATGGCCATGACGTCGGTAACAGACAAGGTCGATGACCACGTCTTTCTTGAACTTGTTGCGGTACTCAAGTGCCAGTTTCGTTACAAACTGAACAGCCTCAGGATCGTCCGCGTTCACATGGAAAATTGGTGCCTGAACCATCTTCGCAATATCAGTACAATATTGGGTGGACCGGGTATCTTCAATTTTTGATGTGGTGAAACCTACCTGGTTGTTGATCACAATGCGCACTGTCCCGCCTACGGCGAAGCCGCGCGTTTGCGACATGTTGAAGGTTTCCTGCACGACCCCCTGACCAGCAATAGCAGAGTCACCGTGTATGGTAATTGGCAGTACGCGATTATTGTCATCACTACGCCGCGCAATTCGCGCCCGCACTGAGCCCATAACAACCGGGTTGACGATTTCAAGGTGAGACGGGTTAAAGGCCAGCGCCAAATGCACATTACCCCCCGGGGTGGCAAAGTCAGAGGAGAAACCTGCGTGATACTTCACATCACCGGAGCCCAGTGTTTCATCGTGCTTACCCGAGAACTCGTCAAACAGCACAGATGGGTTTTTACCTAATACATTCACCAGCACGTTCAGGCGGCCACGGTGCGCCATACCAATCACACACTCTTTGGTACCACCGGCGCCGGCTTCGGTAATCATGCCCTTGAGCATAGGGATCAGGGCATCGGCCCCTTCCAACGAAAAGCGTTTTGCGCCCGGGAATTTTGAGTTGAGGTATTTCTCCATACCATCCGCTGCAACCAGCCCCTTAAGAATACTGCGCTTTTCGTCGGCGCTCAGTTGGGGACGTGATTCTACGGATTCAATTTTTTGTTGTAACCAGCGTTTTTGCTCAGTATCGGTAATGTGCATATATTCTGCACCGATAGAGCCGCAGTACGTACGGTTCAGAGACTTATACAAATCACCGAGTGACATGGAATCTTTGCCAATCGCATAAGAGCCCACATTGAAGACTGTATCAAAATCTTTTTCAGACAGACTATGGTGTGACAGCTCTAAGTCGCGTACACGCGCTTGCTGCCACAACCCCAGCGGGTCGAGGTTAGCGTGCTGGTGACCACGGAAACGGAAAGCGTTAATTAACTGAAGAACCTTTACCTGCCTTTCGTCAGATACATCTTCAGACGGCGCACTGGCTCCCATTCTGGCAGCCGGGCCGAGTGACGCCAGCTTGCGGAACTGGTCTTTGATTGAGGAATGATTGGATTCCAGTTCGACGCCATCAACCTTGGGAAGATTATCGAAGACTTGGCGCCAGTGTTCGGACACGCTCTGGGCGTCCTCCAGGTAAGCTTCGTACAACTCTTCCACATAAGCGGCATTCGCGCCAGCCATATGCGATGAGTCCCACCACGCTTTCATCACGCTGTCTTGCATTATTGTGCCTTGCTACGTTTTGTCAAAACAAACATCATAGCTCTGTATTATAAGGATATTAATTGCATAACCAACACACCAGAACCATGAATATATAAAAAAATAGCCATCCTGAAGAGGATGGCCATTTAAGCATCACTAGCTGTCGCTCTTAATAAGGACAGAACTATAGTTACTAAACAGCCCTTTGTAAAAGCATCGACTTAATATGACCGATAGCTTTCGTCGGGTTCAGTCCTTTCGGACAAACGCTGACACAATTCATGATGCCATGGCAGCGGAACACACTAAATGCATCATCCAGATCATTCAGACGATCTTCTGTT
>CAZDUT010000216.1:0-2931 GCA_964508695.1 uncultured Alteromonas sp. | reverse complement strand
GTTGCAGTATCACGACTGTCAATCAGGAAGCGGTAAGCGTGAAGCAGGCCTGCCGGGCCAATGAACTTATCCGGATTCCACCAAAATGACGGGCATGACGTTGAACAACAGGCACATAAAATACACTCATAAAGACCGTCAAGTTTAGCGCGGTCCTCTGGCGATTGCAGGTGCTCTCGCGAAGGTGGGTTCTTACCATCATTAATCAGGTAAGGCTTCACTTTCTCATATTGTGTGTAGAACTGTGTCATATCAACAACCAGGTCACGCACTACAGGCAGACCAGGAAGCGGACGAATAACAATTTTACCTTTGCCCAGTGACGACACCGGCGTGATACAGGCAAGACCATTTTTGCCGTTCATGTTCACACCGTCAGAGCCACACACACCTTCACGGCACGAACGGCGCAGTGACAATGTTGGATCCTGCTCTTTAAGGGCAAGCAGCGCATCCAGCACCATCATGTCCTGGCCTTCCTCAACGTCCAGCGTGTAATCCTGCATACGCGGCTTATCGTCGACTTCGGGGTTATAGCGATAGATAGAAAAAGATAATTTCATAATCCTTGCCTCTCTTAATATGTACGCGCTTTCGGCGGGAATGCTTCCCGAAGATTCGGCGCCATATTGACATCTCGTTTGATCATTGACTGATCCTGAGGACGATATACGCTGTGACACAGCCAGTTGTCATCATCGCGGTCCGGATAGTCCGAACGGCTATGGGCACCACGGCTCTCCGTTCTGAAGTTCGCGGCGACCGCAGTACTTAATGCGGTTTCCATCAGGTTATCCAGCTCAAGACACTCAATCCGCTGAGTATTGAAGTCTGAACTCTTATCATCAAGACGGGCGTGCTGCAGACGCTCACGAATTTCGCGCAGCTCTTTCAGACCTTCAGCCATGTTGTCGCCTTCACGGAATACCGAGAAGTTAAGCTGCATACATTGTTGCATATCTTTTTTGATTTGAACCGGGTCTTCGCCTTTGCCTTTCTCTGAGTTTTCCCAGCGGTTGAAGCGTGACATCGCTGCTTCAAGATCAGACTCAGATGCATCGCGGGTCTCTTGCAGCTCGGACAGTTTCTCGCCCAGGTGCATACCAGTTGCACGACCAAATACCACCAGATCAAGCAGTGAGTTACCACCCAGACGGTTAGCACCGTGTACCGATACACAGGCAATCTCACCACAGGCAAACAAGCCATTTACGACACTTTCTTTACCGTTTTCGTCCAGGCTCAGACACTGACCATGCACATTGGTCGGGATGCCCCCCATCATGTAGTGACAGGTAGGGATAACCGGAATAGGCTCTTTCACCGGATCAACGTGTGCGAAGGTACGCGACAGTTCCAGAATGCCCGGCAGCCGCGACTCAAGCACGTCTTTACCCAGATGATCCAGTTTTAACTTAAGGTGTGTGCCCTGCGGGCCTTCACAACCACGACCTTCGCGAATTTCCGTCATCATTGAACGAGCAACTACATCACGGCTGGCAAGGTCTTTGGCGTTGGGCGCATAACGCTCCATGAAGCGTTCGCCGTCTTTGTTCAGCAGATAGCCACCTTCACCCCGGCACCCTTCGGTAACCAGGGTTCCGGCACCTGCGATACCTGTAGGGTGGAACTGCCACATTTCCATATCCTGCGCAGACACGCCGGCGCGCAGCGCCATACCAATACCGTCACCGGTATTGATGTGTGCATTTGTGGTCGACGCAAAAATACGCCCTGCACCACCTGTTGCCAGCACTACGGCACGTGACTTGAAGTAAACCACCTCGCCGCTCTCGATATCGATGGCTGTACAGCCAACCACATCACCGTCCTGGTTTTTCACCAGATCGAGCGCATACCATTCTGAAAACACCTGAGTTTTGTTCTTAACGTTCTGTTGGTACAGCAGGTGAAGCAATGCATGGCCGGTACGGTCAGCCGCGGCCGCAGTGCGCGCAGCCTGCTCGCCGCCAAAGTTCTTCGACTGGCCGCCAAAAGGACGCTGGTAAACTTTGCCGTTTTCGAAGCGCGAGAATGGCAGACCCATGTTCTCCATTTCAATAATGGCTTCAGGCCCGGTCTTACACATGTATTCAATGGCATCCTGATCGCCAATGTAGTCCGACCCTTTGACGGTGTCGTACATGTGCCATTCCCAGTTGTCTTCGTGGGAGTTACCCAACGCGACAGTAATACCGCCTTGCGCCGACACGGTGTGTGAGCGCGTTGGAAAGACCTTTGACAACAGCGCACAGGACTTGCCTGACTGTGAAATTTGTAATGCAGCACGCATGCCCGCGCCGCCGGCGCCGATTACTACGGCGTCAAACTCATGAACAGGTAACGTCATCTTACAGCCCCCACAAAACAAATAACCCAACCGCGACATAGACGAATGCAGTAATGTTCAGCACAAATTGCAGTACGCCGCGCAGGCCGGAAGATTTGACATAATCGGTCAGCACCTGCCACAGGCCGATCCGAACGTGAATCATAATGGCAACCAGGGTTGCCAGAGTGAATACTTTCATGGCGATACCAGAAAACAGGCCACGCCAGCTTTCATAGGTAATGGTGTCAGTGGAAATAAAGAACCATGTCATGAAAAGTGTAAAGGCAGCGATAATCGCTGCGGTGGCGCGAAGCGATACGTAATCCTGTACCCCATCGCGTTTAATGCTTGCCTGGTTAGTTACCATAGTGCAACTCCCAATACGATTGTCAGTACAACCCAAAGTCCGATAACGACTTTAGCGCTGAGGTTTCCTGATTCGAGCTCTTCCCAATAGCCCATGTCCATCACTGCATGACGAATACCGCCTAAAAGGTGGTAGGTCAGTGCGGATGCTGTGCCTATTGCGATAATATTTCCGACAATCCCGTCCATCATTGCACTTACGCTATCAAAACCATCTGCTGATGACAGGGACA
>CAZDUT010000215.1:1262-5139 GCA_964508695.1 uncultured Alteromonas sp. | reverse complement strand
GGCCGACTGGAATATTGCTGCGAATGGTGGAGTCCAGTGACACTAAAGCACAGCGCGCGGCATCCTCAAGCGTGGTCGTGGCGGAAATTATCCTGTCTAAGATAGGCTTGCCGTATTTATTTTCGCCGATTTGCAGATAGGGCGTATCACTGGAAGTCGATACAAAGTTACCCTGGGGATAAATCATAAAAATTTCAGGGGCTTTACCTACGATCTGGCCGCCGAGTATAAAGCTTGATTCTGCACTGGAGCCGCTTTTCTCCATCGCTGTATTACGCCGTTGTTGTTCGGCCTGACTCAGCGCTCCGATATAATCAGCAACCTGATGGAGGTATTTGCCGCTGCGTAAATCGAATTTGGCATCAGGATCATCAAGATCACGCTGCAGCGCATTCACTACTGCCTGCGAGGTTGCCAGGCTGCCAGATGTCAGCAATACCAGTACCCGTTCGCCCGGCCATACAAACCGGGTCATTTTGCTGTAGGTCGCCACGTAATCCACGCCCGCGTTGGTGCGGGAATCCGAGGCAAAAACGACCCCTTTATTAACTTTAACCGCCAGACAATACGTCACACTTTACTTCCTGCAAAGTTACTCATTTGGGTACTAAGCATGGCCCGATTATCCGCAATGTGCAATCGCCTTAAACGTTAAGTTTTTGGTTAAACTGTTGATTTTTTCATCAAACATGGTTAGATGAATAAGACAATTAGGTTATGCAGACAGGACGTGTACGATGGCGATACGCTGGGGCAGTTACAAAAAAGGGCCTTTTTTTGATGAACTGATTGAAGGCCGGAACAAACCTCGACCGGCCGCGGAGGAATTATGCCAGTATCTCCGCTCACTGAATGACGGTGAGTTACGCGAATACAAAACTGCAGCAAGTACTGCCATCCAGGTCATGGGCATCTCCTTTACCGTTTACTCCGAAGAAGAAGGCTCAATTGATCGGGCCTGGCCTTTCGACATCATTCCGCGCATTATCGACAAAAAAGAGTGGCAGCAGATAGAGCAAGGGCTCAAACAACGTGTGCGCGCGCTCAACATGTTCATCGATGATATTTACAACAAGCAGAAAATTATTAAAGACGGCGTCGTGCCGGCATCCTTACTGGAAAACTCTAAAAACTACCTGCCACAGTGTGAAGGGATAAGCCCCAAGCACGGCGTTTGGGCGCATATTTGCGGCTCGGATCTGGTGCGTGATCAGCACGGCACAGTATATGTTCTCGAAGATAATCTCCGCGTGCCGTCAGGCGTCTCCTATATGCTTGAAAACCGTCATGTAATGAAGCGGGTATTCCCTGAACTATTTGAAAAATACAATATTTTACCGGTCGATAACTATGCCTCCGACCTGTACAACATGTTGTGTGAACTGTCCCCCCGTAAAATTGACCAGCCCGAAATCGTAGTGTTGACGCCGGGAATTTATAACTCTGCCTACTTTGAGCATGCGTATCTGGCACAGCAAATGGGCGCAGAGCTGGTGATAGGTAGCGATCTCGTGGTTGAGGATGACATTGTTTACATGCGTACGGTTGAAGGATTATCCCGGGTTGATGTGATTTATCGTCGGGTTGATGACGCCTTTATCGATCCGGAGGCGTTCCGGGAAGACTCTATGTTAGGTGTGCCTGGCATAATCCGGGCGTGGAAAGCCGGTAACGTTTCACTGGCCAATGCACCAGGTTCCGGGGTTGCTGACGATAAAGTTGTGTATGCCTATGTCCCGGCCATTATTCGCTACTACCTTGACGAAGAACCACTGTTACCGAATGTACCCACCTATAAGTGCCTGAATAAAGACGAGCGTGATTACGTCATCGAAAATATTGCCGATATGGTAGTGAAACCGGCTAATGAATCGGGGGGATACGGCATGCTCATCGGTCCGCATGCCAGCAAAGCAGAACGAGAAAAATTTGTCCGGCTTATCCGCCGCGATCCCCGCAACTATGTTGCACAGCCCATGCTTCTGCTATCAACCGCCCCGACCCTGATAGACACCAGTGCTGAAGCCCGGCATCTGGATTTGCGGCCGTTTATATTATCGGGCAGTAATGTTTGTGTGACGACCGGAGGGCTGACCCGCGTCGCCATGCGCAAAGGCTCCACTGTGGTCAATTCCTCACAGGGTGGGGGAAGCAAAGATACCTGGATAGTGGACATGGAGGGCTAAGATATGTTGTCACGAGTTGCAAACCACATATATTGGATGGCACGTTATTTAGAGCGTGCAGAAAACACGGCGCGGCTTATTCAGGTCAATACGCACCTGCTACTGGATCTCCCCAAAAGTGTCACACTGGGCTGGGAGCCAATTGTCGATATGCTTTCATTCCGCGACAGGTTTTATGAACATTATGACGTCGCAGATGAGCGCAACGTCATTCGCTTTATGGTAACAGACACCAACAACCCGGGTTCCATCATAAATTCACTGACGGATGCCAGAGAAAATGCCCGTATTATTCGCGAAATCATTCCGTCGGAAGCCTGGGAGTTAATCAATAACCTGCATATGACAGCGAAAGCAGATGGCCAGAGCGTGTTGACCCGACGTCACCGCTTTGATTGTCTTAACCGCGTCATCAAAGGCAATCAGACTATCACCGGGTTGCTGGATGGCACCATGAACCGCGATGAAGGCTATGCCTTTTTATGTGTTGGACGTCACCTTGAACGTGCCGATATGACGACCCGGATCATCGACGTACGCTCTGCATCACTGCTGCCTGAAATGACCGCAGAGCAATCAGCGTTTGAAAATATTCAGTGGATGAGCGTGCTGAAATCGCTCACGGCCTACCAAATGTACCGTCAGGAAATGCGGCTGAGAATAAGCCGTGCAGATATCCTGAGCTTCCTGATGAAAAAAGACATGTTCCCGCGCTCTCTCGCGCACAGCCTGGGGCAGATTAAGCACTGTCTGGGGGAGCTACCACATACAGAAAAAGTCATCACACCGGTCAGTCAGCTTGAAAAAGAACTCAGCGAACTGAATACCTTGCAGCTAAAGCAGGACAAGCTGCATGAAGTGATGGATGAACTGCAGCTCGGCCTGGTCAACGTGCACAAAGCGATTAATGAAAATTACTTTTAACGGGCGTTAATTGTCGTTGCTTACATAGGTCGTCCGCGACTGAGTTTCTTCGCCTTGCTTTAGCGCCTCATCGCGCTGTTTCATTAAGTTATAGCGGGCGTCCATTTGGTTTTCCAGAAAATGAATATGGCTTCGCAGTGTTTCAACATACCCGGCCAGTTCGGCCATTTTGGACTCAAAGTTCAGCCAGCCCTGAAGCGTCCACCCGTAGATATTAAAATTGCAGGCATCGTCCTGGCTCAGGCCAGGGTAGGCCTGCTGTACTTCCTCCAATGTACTGTGGCCGTCCTCACCCGCGAGCCGGTAATCCTCACAGGCATCAAGGTAATAGCTTGCTTCGTTACTGTTAATCACAATTACCGGATCGGGAAGCTGCATATCCGGTGCATCCGGCACATCAACCTTAATAGGTGCGGGTAACACAGGAATTGTTTTAACCTCAACGGTGGTTATCTGCCTTTCCGGTAATACGCTGCAGGCTGTTGTCGAGGCGGTTATAAGCACGACCGCCACTGCCATAGGGATCCTGTAATGCCCATTGTTTTTCTTTGGTTCGCAAGGCCAGTATTTCCTGTTGTGCAAGTTGGGTACGCTCATTTGCGTCATCCTTCTGTTGCGTCAGATGTTCGAGTTGTTGCTGTGCCGACGCCTGATTTTTTTCAAACAGGTCTATCACCCGTTTTTGCTCCTCCAACTGGCTGCTCAGCGTCTTGGCAAGTTGTTCCTTGTATTGCAGTTCTTTTTCATAGCTGGCTAGGTCGTTTTCT
>CAZDUT010000215.1:0-1252 GCA_964508695.1 uncultured Alteromonas sp. | reverse complement strand
TGGATATAAAAATAGCCGGTCGCCATTGCACCGACAGCAATAGACACCAGGGTAGCTTGAATGCCCATCATAGCGGCCTCCACAGTCCTGAGTATTTTTCGTACACACCATATTAAAATAGCATCTGGGACAAAAATCCGCGCTTTTTAATGCGGCATGGTAAGTAACAGACGGTGATTCAAACACTTGAAGACAGGCGGCAAACATGATTTAACTATCACTGCGAAGTGATAAATCAGCGTAATGATAATATGAATTTGCCACATTACGCTGGCACACACGGAAAAGGAGAGACGTAATGGACTATAAGAAGCTTATGTTTACTGGGGCGGTTATACTGGCTGTCAGTGGCTGTGAACAACCACCGGCAAAAACAGACTCAATGATTCGGCGCGACAATGCCACCTCAGAATCCGCTGCGTTAGTCACCAAAGCGCAGGAGCTGGTAACCCCCACAACCTTTTCGACTCCGCAAAACCACCTTGATGAGTTGGTAATGATCCAGGGCTTACTGCGTGATGCAAAGGAGGTCTACCGTGAAGCCAAAATCACTAACTGGAACGACCCTGAACTCACCAGTCTTGAAGCACAAATCATAAGCATAAATCGCCCGCTGGCGCTCAGCAGCCTTGAGGCATTTGATACCGCAATCAGTAAGTCTGTTAAATTTAAAAAGAAAAAACAAAGCGTTGAGTCGTTGCCCGTGTATGACAATACACTGGCAAAACAGGCTTTGTTTACGCACTTAAAAGAATTTAACAGCGATCTGGAAAGTTGTTGTCTGGACAAAATTCTACTGATAAACCGTTTCCTGAGAACCGAAGCGGAAAAGTATTACAGCACCATTAAACTGGGTCACAATACTTTGCATTACATGGGTAAGCTTATTCGCGATGAAGTCAGTGAGGCCGAATTGCGCCAAAGAGTGTCTGCTGAAGAAAGTAAAATCAAAAGCATGGAGCCTTTAACAGCGTCGACAGATAAGTGAACTGAAGGTGCACGCGGCAACTATGCCGGTGTCAGTGAACAGAACATATACGGTGGCACGTTAGCTCACCGCAACATTACCGTTCCTGATAGGGACAGACCCGCGCACAGCAAACCGAAAATCAGCATTGTATGAGAGACTGAATGGCTCAGGTATAAAGAGTAGGGCGCTTATTTGCCTGCTTTATATCTTACTTTAGCAACGGCAGGTACGCTCTGAAGCGATTAGCATCTAAGACTATGCTCGCTGAGTGCGTACCCCCCG
>CAZDUT010000214.1:0-5160 GCA_964508695.1 uncultured Alteromonas sp. | reverse complement strand
TTGCCAGTCCGAATGAGCCCAGCACATTGACCGTAAGTGTACCAAAGGGAATGTGTTTTCCAAACCAGGAATCCACGCTGGTTGACAGGAAATACCGCAGACATGCCCCGGCGGCTCCCCCGAGAGCTATGTAGAAATACATCATGGCCGTATGCATCAATAACGTTTCCTGTTACTTGTTGCATTCAGCGAGTCCAGATAGTCACGCTTGGCTTTTACCGATTTTTCCATACCACGCTCGCTGGGATGGTAAAAACGGGTTCCTGCTAACGTTTCCGGCAGATACACTTCGCCGGCGGCAAAGGCATTTGGTTCATCGTGGGCATACCGATACCCCTCACCGTGGCCCATCGACTTCATTAGTTTGGTCGGTGCGTTTCGCAAGTGTAACGGGACCGGTGCATCGGCCGTTTTTCTGGCCATGGCTTTGGCATCGCTGAATGCCCGATATACGGCGTTACTTTTTGCTGTCAGTGCACAGTATACTGTAGCCTGAGCAATCGCCCGTTCACCTTCTGCAGGCCCTACACGATGATAGGTATCCCACGCATTTACGCATAACTGCAACGCTTTCGGATCGGCATTACCAATATCTTCCGAGGCAATGGCCAGCAAGCGACGTCCAACATACAACGCATCTCCACCACCGTCCAAAATGCGTGCATACCAGTAAAGTGCGGCGTCGGGATCAGAGCCCCGTACTGACTTGTGAAAGGCTGAAATCAGATCATAAAACGCATCGCCTTTATTGTCGTAGCTGGCCACTTTCTCGCCGACAGCCTGTTCAATATCATTCAGTGTAATTTGTGACGCTTCGGTGAAATCGGCAGCAAGTTCCAGATAGGTCAGTAACCGGCGCGCATCTCCGCTGCATAAGCCAATTAACGCATCACGGGCATCATCTGCCAGCGATAGATTTCGCTCACCGAGGCCCCGCTCAACGTCGCTCAAAGCCTTGTCCAGCAATCCGTTTAACGCTTCCTGCTCGAGCGGTTTGAGCACATACACACGCACACGTGAAAGCAGCGCATTATTTAACTCAAAGGATGGGTTTTCAGTGGTAGCGCCAACGAAGGTGACGGTACCGGACTCAACAAACGGTAAGAAGGCATCCTGCTGGCTTTTATTGAAGCGGTGAACCTCATCAATAAACAGAAGGGTACGTTGCTGATATTGTGCATCCTGCTGCGCTTTTTCCATTGCCTGGCGCACGTCTTTCACCCCGGCAGAGACTGCCGAGAGCCGAATTACATTGGCGTTCGTGTAGCGGGCGATCAGTTCAGCCAGGGTGGTTTTACCGGTTCCCGGCGGCCCCCATAACACCATTGAATGGCAATGACCGGCGGCGAGCATCTTTGCCAATGGTTTGCCCTCACCCAGCAGATGTTGCTGACCGGCGTAATCTTCCACAGAAATCGGACGCATACGCGCCGCTAGCGGCGCAAACGGGTCGGGTATTGCAGCCTGCATTAGCGCTGATCGTCAACGACGTAGGTGTCTGGCACGTCAACAACAAATAGCCCAGGCTCAGGGGTAAACTGTGTTTGTATCTCACTGAACACCAGTTTACTGGTCTGTAGCTGCGCATCGGTCATCGCCAGAGAAGACAATATGTTTTCATCAAAGACCAGTGTCAGAGTCTTTACCTGCCCACCTTTTTCTACCGGTGAAATAACATAACCGCCGTCATTGGCACTGGCGGTAATGTTGAAATCATCCCACACATCAGGCGCCGACGTGGTTAACAGGATAATCGGGTTGTCACTTACCGCTGCCTGCTGATCCATAATAGTGACCTGCTCAACGAAGGTATCGACATTCCATACTGCCTGACCATCGGCAATAAGCAGGGTTTCATCTGGAGCCGCGGTTTCCCAGCGCAGCTTGTCAGGCCGGGCCATGACTAATGTGCCATTGGCTTCGTGGACCAGCGTTCCTTCGTTGTCGGTAACCTGTTGGCTGAAGTCGGCGCGATATTGCTCCATGGCATTGAGCTTTTGTTTCAGCGCCTCACGGGCCTCGCCGGATTCGCCGCCGGCGTGAGCGGCCGCACTGATTGCGACCAATGAGAAGAATGTAATAACGCGTTTTATCATTCAAATTACCCTTTTGGAGGTGGTGGAGCCAGAACTTCCCGGCTGCCATTGTGGCCCGGAGAACTTACGACGCCACTGGTTTCCATTTGTTCCACTAATCGTGCGGCACGATTGTAACCAATTCTGAATTTACGCTGCACGCTGGACACGCTGGCACGACGACTTTCTGTGACAAATGCCACCGCCTCGTCATAAAATGTATCGACTTCCTGATCACCGTCCTCTGGCTGCTCGCCGGGTAACAGCACCTCAGCGCTGGCCTCGCCATTAAGGATCTCATCGATGTATTCAGGCTCGCCGCGCTTCTTCCAGTCAGCCACCACCGCGTGTACTTCGTGGTCATCCACAAAGGCTCCGTGTACCCGTGTGGGTACCGGGCTACCCGGCGGTAAATACAGCATGTCGCCCATGCCCAGCAGCGCTTCTGCGCCCTGCTGGTCAAGTATTGTCCGTGAGTCAACCTTACTCGACACCTGAAAACCAATACGCGTGGGGATGTTGGCCTTGATCAGGCCGGTGATCACATCGACTGACGGGCGCTGTGTAGCAAGAATAAGATGTATACCTGCCGCCCGCGCTTTCTGCGCAATACGGGCAATCAGCTCCTCGACTTTCTTACCGACAATCATCATCATGTCGGCAAATTCATCGACCACCACCACAATACTGGGCAGTTTCTCCAGATCCGGTGCTTCGGTCTCCATACTTTCTTCTGACTTCCACAGCGGATCCTTAATCGGCTCACCGTCTTTAATCGCCTGTGTGACCTTGGCGTTGTACCCTTTCAGGTTCCGTACGCCCAGTGCACTCATCAACCGGTAACGACGCTCCATCTCCCCCACACACCAGCGCAACGCATTGGCCGCTTCTTTCATGTCGGTGACGACCTCAGCCAAAAGATGCGGGATCCCTTCATACACAGAAAGTTCCAGCATTTTAGGATCTATCATGATCATGCGCACATCTTCGGGCGTGCTCTTATACAACAAACTTAAGATCATAACGTTAACGCCCACCGACTTACCTGAGCCAGTGGTACCGGCAACCAGCAGATGGGGCATTTTTGCCAGGTCTACCACTACCGGTTTACCCGAGATATCGGCCCCCAGCACCATGGTCAGTGCTGAGGCATTTGACTGGAAGGTATCGCAGGATATGACTTCGCTTAAGCGCACCATTTCCCGTTTTTTATTCGGTAATTCAAGACCAATAACGGACTTGCCGGGGATCACTTCGACTACACGCACCGATATTGCCGACATTGCACGGGCGAGATCTTTAGAAAGACCGGTGATTTTGCTCACTTTCACCCCTGGTGCGAGATCAAGTTCAAAGCGCGTAATGACCGGCCCCGGATAAACGCCCACCACGGTCGCCTCAATATTGAAATCAGCCAGCTTGTCCTCAACCAGACGTGACACAGTATCAAGCTCTTCCTGAGTGATAGGATTTTCATGGCGGTCCGGCCGTTCAAGCAGATCTACCGACGGCATTGGCGCTACATCGGCATCCTCACTCCCCTGCCCCGCTGCAGAGGGAGACTTCTTCACTGCCGGCTTGGCCGTCGCAGCAGGCTGCGGCTGCCGCGCTGGCGTAGGCTCTGGCGGTGGTGTCGGTTCTGTGTGAGTATGCGCTGCAGACGGCTCATCGGTATAAAACGGGGGTTCATCGTCATCAACGAACACATCATCCGGAATTGTCATTGTCGGCTCATTGCGTGTTGGCTGACGGGACGATGCGCCACTGCGGGTTGCTGTTGCGGCCTCTTCGGCAGCGGGCTCGGCACGCATGCTGGTGATATCCAGTTCATCAGAGGTGTCAGCCTCACTGCTGGATTTAGGTTTGGCCAACCTAGGCATGTCAATGTCCAGCAGTTGCTGGGGAAGCTGCATCACCTTGCGCCCACTCCACAAGGTCATATCACCAATAGTGTCGATGATCGCCAGCCACGATATACCGGTCATTAACGTAAATCCGGTGCAGAAAAAGCACAACAACAACAAGATGGTGCCAGCCGTATTAAAATAGGGGATCAGTGCAGAACTGACAACGTCGCCGACAAAGCCGCCAGCAGAAAAGTTGAAAATGTCATTAAAGTTAACACTGGCAATACCGGTAGCACCCAAGGCCATAAGCAGCCCACCGATGATCCGTAAGCCAATGGTCAGATAATCAAATTCTTCCAGGGTCTTAATATGCTGGAACAAAAACCAGCCGAGAAACGCACTGACAAACGGCAGCGTATATGCCAGATAGCCGAAGCTAAACAGCAACAAATCGGCAATCCATGCGCCGGTGGCTCCTACCCAATTGTGTACATCCAGCTGCAACCCGGCCTGACTCCAGCCTGGATCGCCGGGATGAAAAGATGCTAATGCCAGCAGCAGAAAAAATGCAAAAACACAGGCGATAATCATGCCTGCCTCTAAAAGCCGCTGGATCCCTGTTAGTCGCGCCATAACCCTAAAATCACTGTTTTTATTACCGCGTAGTTTCAAAGAGAAGATACTGAATTCACCTTATAGAGCGTGATTATTTGCACCTTCATATCCACATTTTATGCCGCTTTGATACAACCACTGCGGTGGACTACTGTTTTTATGTACAAAAGCCTACCACAAAGCCATCCGTAAGGCCTATCAATTGTTTACTTCAGTAACTCTTCTGCACGCACGTTGTCACCGTATTCCACGACATGCGGCGATTGGACTGTGATGTTTTCAGGGTTCACCTGCTCACTCGGAGGATCTGCAGGGTTCGTATCCCACCCTAGTCCTGTATATTCTTCTTTCGATTCCACTCTCCAGTAATGCACTTCTTTAATCTGTGTTTTGAAAACAGGTGTATCATCGAAGACGAACGGACCGCCGAGTCGGCTGTCATTCGTTCCATAACCGATCTTTTGGATTCCTCCGCCGTTTCCGGCCCCTTCTCCTTCACCAGCCTGGCTTCCAACCGCTGTAATGAACGGAACAGGATCCGGCCATTGAGGTGCTGCTTTCGGTGCGATATAACCTAAAACAGAAGAGAACGAAATCAACAACGCAAGCGGTATGACCCACAT
>CAZDUT010000213.1:0-5171 GCA_964508695.1 uncultured Alteromonas sp. | reverse complement strand
TTTTGCGCGCGAAACCACAGGTTCATCCAGTCAGCGGATATTTTTTGCTCCAGCTCATATGCCTCTGCGGTGGGACAAAACAACGCGACTCGGATCACGATTTTTGCAAACTCATTGGTGTTAACCTCTACTTCCGGGTCAATTTCAATGAACTCCTGTTCCAGGTGTCGTTCAATTAATGCTTTGTAACGCTCTGCTACATCTCTGAAATACTCACAATGCGCCTGCGCCCGGGCAATAAAAGCTGGCAATAACCGATACGCATTAACCGTCGGCTCGTTAACAATTTCAAACTTGTGAAGCCGGTAACGGCGCATAAAGTTCAGGTTTCTGACACTTTGGGTGACCAACTGGCTGTTGGGCACATACACATGTTTACCGGTATAATTAAAAGTGTTTGGATCAACTTCGAGCAGTGCGGTTTTGGCCCAATCCATTTCTACCACTTCACCCACCACCTGATTCATCTGGATCCAATCGCCCACCCTGAACGGTCTTGCGCCAAGGTAATAAATGAAGCCCATGAAGCACTGAATAAACTCTCGCGTAGCCAGTACAATTGCCACCATGAACGCGGCAATAGAGATTGCCAGGCTTTGGATCTCTGACGCCCACAACATCATTAGCACGATGATGATAAATGCGTTTCCCAGCTGCTCAAGAATATTAAGCTGATTGCGACGGTCCTCCCCTCGCTGTGAACTGATTTTTCTGATCAGTTTAATAATGCCGCGCTTGCAAAAATGCAGCACCAGCACCAGTACAACAGAGGCTAAAAACTTGTTGTCCTGAATAAATTCGCTGGCCTGATACAACAGCAGGTCGAGGTCAAATGTCATCTAGTCACTCCAGATAGATGCTTGATACAGAAACAAAAACACCGGGCTATGCCCGGTGCAATTATTATGTCTGATTGATGGGCATGGTACAATGCCATGCTCATCCGACGACTGCCTTATTCGCGAATTTGGCCGTCACCATTTACCAGAAATTTCTCAGCAGTCAGTGACTCCAGTCCCATTGGGCCATAGGCATGCAGTTTTGTTGTCGCAATGCCAATTTCAGCGCCCAGACCTAACTGGCTACCGTCGTTAAATCGTGACGACGCATTAACACATACACCCGATGCATCAACTGCACGCTGGAATGTTCTGGCAGTCTCTTTGTTTTCGGTACAAATCACTTCGGTGTGGTTACTACCAAAACGGGCAATGTGGTCAAGGGCCGCATCAAAATCGTCAACAATACCGACCGCGATTTCCAGCGACAGGTACTCTTCACCAAATTCATCGTCACCGATAACCGTCGCGCCTTCAAAATATTCGGCAGCACGTTTCTCGGCATTGACTTTGACGCTTCGCTCTGCCATCGCTTTGGCGGCTCTCGGCAAGAATTCAGCGGCCACATCCTGGTGAACAATCAAGCCTTCCAGCGCATTACAAACACCGGTACGTTGTGTTTTACCGTTAATAAGCAAGTTAAGCGCTTTATCTAAATCAGCGTCCTTATCCACATACAAGTGACACACGCCTTTAAAATGCTGTATCACCGGCACTTTTGCGTTATCCGTTACGTACTTGATAAGCCCTTCACCACCACGCGGAATAATCACGTCAATGTAATCTTCCTGTTCCATCAACTCCTGCATCAGGGCGCGGTCGGGGTCGGGTACCACCGTCACTGCCGCTTTTGGCAGGTTATGTTTTTCAAGCACATCCTGCATAATCGTTGCAATGGCTAAACTGGTGTCCAGTGCTTCTTTACCACCACGCAAAATCACGGCGTTTCCTGATTTAAAACACAGCGCACCTGCGTCGGCAGTTACATTCGGACGCGCTTCGTAAATCATGCAAACCACGCCAAGTGGAATACGCATTTTCTTAATTTCGAGGCCGTTCTCACGGTTGGTCATCAGTCGTTCCTGACCCACCGGGTCGTCCAGGCTGATAATAGTTTCAATGCCCGCCGCCATATCCTCGATACGTGCGTCATCAAGAATAAGACGATCAATCATTGCCTCATCGAGGTTATTTTCTTTTGCTCGGGCTACTTCTTTCTTATTTACCTCGACAATGGCATCTTTATTGGCACGAATCGCCGCAGCCATGTCGGTGAGAACCGCATTCTTAGTACTTTCATCAAGCACTGCTAGCTTACGCGCAGCGTCTTTTGCCTGTTGCGATAACTCGGTAATAATACTCATTCTTTCTCCAGATTTGCTATATGCTGTTTAGAAATAATCGGACCGGTTTTCTCTTCAAATTCTGAGGCAAACTCTTCGTTATCCTGCTTCGCAATAAAGTTAAGCAAACAACTACTGTAGTTAGACTTCGCCTTCACCAGCTTCGTTCCGTCGTCTTTCCTCACCAAAATAGTGTCGCCGACAGAGAACTCACCTTTAACGCCGATAATTTCACTACTTGTCAAACTGTCTGTCTCATCTTCCAGCGATGCAGAGAAATTACTCTCAACGATGACCTCGCCCTGGGCATTCGATGTATGCCGCATCCAATGAATGTTTTCTTTCATCGGCTTGTCATACGGCTGGAAGTGTGTGCCTGGATTTTTCCCATCCAGTAACATGTTGAACGACAGCTCAGTAAAGCCGTTAATAATAAAGGTGTCGATGCCATGTGACACCGCTTTCTCAGCAGCTTCGATTTTTGTGCGCATACCGCCGGTGCCTACACCGTCTTCAGCTGCGCCCCCTGCCATGGCATAGATTTTCTCATCGATTTCCTCTACCCATGACAGTAACTTCGCATCGTCATGCTCATGGGGGTTCTTGTCATACAGACCGTCAATGTCGGAGCAAATGATCAGTGCATCTGCATCTGCGGCTGACGCCACCATGGCCGACAAGTTATCGTTGTCACCCACTTTGAGTTTATCGGTGGTCACCGTATCGTTTTCATTAACGATAGGCAGAATGTCGTTGTCCAGCAGGCTGTCAATAGTTTCCCGGATGCTCACGTAGCGTTCACGATCACGCAAGTCAGCATGCGTCAGCAAGATTTGTGCGGACGGGAAGTCAAACAACCGATCCCAGGTCGCAATCATCTCTGTCTGACCTGCGGCCGCCATCGCTTTTTTGACCGCAATATCCGTTTTTTCCTGCTCAGGAAACATATGTGAACCGGCCGCTACTGACCCGGAAGATACCAGCACAACCTGCGTACCGTTGGCACGACACCGCACAATAAATTGTGCAATGCTCAGCAGGTAGTGGCTGCTGCATCCTTGCTGGTTGGGAGATATCAACGCACTACCAACTTTAACGACCACGCGTTTCCAATTAGGATGACTCATAATGTTTCATTCACCTTAAGCTTGTTGTTTCGCTAATTCATTACTGGCTTCGTTATACATTTTTTCAACCTCTTCAGAGGGTTCACTATCAAATTTCGATACGACCCAAAGCGTTGTAATGCTCACAACGAAACCCGGAATAATCTCATAAACTACACTGCTAAGTGCCTTTCCGCCCTCAAGCACCGGGGCATATATCCAGAACAGTACTGTGACTGCGCCAGTAATAATACCGGCCAAAGCGGCTTTATGAGTCAGGTTCTTCTTATACAGACTAAACAGTACAAGTGGACCAAATGCGGCTCCAAAACCTGCCCATGCATTACTTACCAGTGACAAAATGGTATTCGACTGATCAATGGCCAGCAGCAGGGCGACAATCGCCACTCCTGCAACACCAATGCGTCCTATCGACACCGTCGCCTTTTCACTCACCTCTTTGTTAGAAAAGACGCGATAAATATCTTCAGTCAGCGAACTTGCTGACACCAGCAACTGAGATGAAATGGTACTCATAATTGCTGCCAAAATAGCGGCCATTAAAAAGCCGCTGATTAACGGGTGAAACAGAATTTGCGAGAACAATATAAATATAGTCTCAGGGTCACTAACTTCCAAGCCGAAGGCATTAGAATAGGCAATTCCGACAAACCCGGTACCCAATGAGCCAATAATCGTTACTGTCATCCACGACATACCAATATTTCTCGCCGTTTTAACCGCGTTCACCAAGCGAATGGCCATGAACCGAACGATAATGTGAGGCTGACCGAAGTACCCCAAGCCCCAGGCCAGACTGGAGATAAGTGCCAATAGTGACATTTCCTGCCATGATTCACTTAACCCAGGCACCGATTCATAGGCTGCGCTGGTCATTGCGGCGGCACTGTCGAATTCGAGGTATGCCACAATCGGCACCAAAACGAGAGCAACAAACATGATGCAGCCCTGCACAAAGTCAGTCATGCTGACGGCCAGAAACCCGCCAAGCAGCGTGTAGGACACGACCACACCCAGGGTGATAAGCAGGCCCCATGTATAATCAACACTGAATGCACTCTCGAACAGTTTGCCACCTGCAACCAGGCCGGCTGACGTATACAGCGTGAAGAACAATACGATGATTGCAGCCGACACCATTCGTACACTCGCGTTTTTATTACCAAACCGTTTCGCAAAAAACTCCGGGACCGTCAGCGAATCATCAGCCACTTCGGTATAAACCCGCAGCTTTGGTGCCACCAGTAAATAATTGGCCAGCGCACCGGCTAGAAGGCCAATTGCGATATACATCGCATCGAACCCCGTTACAAACATTGCGCCTGGTAAGCCCATTAACATCCAACCGGACATGTCGGACGCACCGGCTGATAACGCCGTTACCTGAGGACTTACCTGTCTGCCACCGAGAATATAACCGGAGATATCACTGGTTGATTGCCGGTATGCGAATAGCCCGATTCCCAGCATCGCCAGAAAATAAATTGCCAATGAAATGTACGCTTCGAATTGCATAAATCTGAAAGCACCTCTCTTGTGACTTTGACGGGCCCGTGACATTCCGCACACGATTTCCGTCGCCCAACAATGATTAGAGTTCAAATTATATAGGAATCGAATTCTTAAATTCAAGCGCAATTAATAGACAACCGCCTGAAATAGGCTATTAACGCTGGGTTTTTAATCAGTTCGATATTTTACAAAGCAAGCGCCAGAATTACATTTAACCCGCTGTTATATATGCATAATTTAAATTATCAAAAATATACAAAACAAGTTAACATGATGTTAATACGCTAATTTTTATTCTTTTTGCTGTGGTAATTATTAAATTCAACTGAAGCTTATTCAGTGACCGTTTT
>CAZDUT010000212.1:0-5225 GCA_964508695.1 uncultured Alteromonas sp. | reverse complement strand
CAACAGGTTCTCGATATCGCTGATATCGGTAAACTCGCCGACCGGATTGACCAGAATTTTTTGGTTATCAGCAAAGATATGACCGGCGGTCATCGAAAAGTTCGCGTTTTGCAGTGTTTCGCCGAGTCTGCTGGTGTCGATGTTATAAGCTGCCAGCATGGCGGGGTTGAGGCGAATGGTAATTTGCTTTTTCATTACCCCGTACAGTTCCACTTTGGAGACGCCCTGTACCCGTTCAAGCGGACGTTTGAGGTTACGCTCTAACAAATCGTACGCGGTGGACAGGTCGCGATCGCTGGACACCCTCAACTGGAAAATTGGCATGTCATTGGTGTTAAATTTAAATACCAATATACGCTCAACATCATCGGGGAGCAGGTGGCGAATCGCGTCGATTTTTTCACGCGCCTCGATACTTTTCGCTTTGATATTCTCGTCCCAGTCGAATTCAACAAAAATCTGCGCGCGGTTCTCGAACGAGCTGGCGCGCAGGCGCTTGATCCCGGACATGGTTGCTATCGCCTCTTCCACGGGACGGGTGATCATTCGTTCTACTTCGGCGGGCGTGGCATCGCGATACGGGATCTCCACCACCATCTCCGGAATATCAATACCGGGAAACTTCTCAAGCGGCAGCAGACGTCCGGCGATGATACCGAACACCAGCATGGAGAAAAAACACAGACATACAGTGACAGGACGCTGAAGTGCAAAGCGTGCCAGTCCTGCACCGGCTGAGGCAAACTTATCCATATACCTTCTCCGTTTGTTGCACGTTATCCGCCTCAGTGACTTTGCGGTCGAACAAGCTGTAAAGTACCGGTAACAACAGCAGCGTCAGCAGGGTTGAGAATAACAAGCCAAAAATGACAGTTACTGCCATTGGCGTACGCACTTCTGCACCTTCGCCAAAACCAATCGCCATAGGTAACAGACCCAGTATGGTCGTCAGGGTGGTCATAATGATGGGGCGCAACCGGGACTTACCGGCACTCATGATGGCTGCATGCTTATCCATTCCTTGCTGGCGAAGTTGATTAATGCGGTCGAAAAGGACTATGGCGTTATTCACAACAATCCCACAAAGCATGATAAGGCCAATAAATACCACTACGCTGACATGGGTGCCGGTTAACCATAGCCCATACACCGATCCAGCTCCCGCCAGAGGTACCGCAAACAAAATTAGCAGTGGGTGGAGCAATGACTCAAACTGTGATGCCATGACCAGGTAGACCATAAACACAGCCAGTGCCAGCGCCAGTTGCAGTGAAGCAAAGCTGCGCTCCATGTCTTCACTTTGACCCGCAATCACCGCGTCCATCGACAATGGCAGACGCAGCGTATCAATTACCTGTTGCGCCTCGGCCACACCTTCAGCTAAATCGCCATAAGTAAGGTTTGCTTCAATAAGTGCCACGCGCTGCTGTCCGACGCGGGTAATTTCGCTTGGCCCGACACTCATATAAACATCGGCCACCGCACCCAACGGCACCGGTTGGTCACTGTCGGGATTAACAATGATTGCGCGAACGTCGCTGACATTGTCCCGTTGCACCTCCAGGGTGCGAACCAGTACGTCAATTTTGCGATCATCCACGCTGTACTGGGTAGCAACACGTCCGCCAATTTTGGCCGCTATTGCTTCTGAAACGGTGGGTGCATCGAGCCCCAGGCGAGCAAGCCTGGCCTGATGAAACTTCACTTTGAGCTCTGGGTTACCCTGTCTCAGGGAGCTGGTAATATCAGCAAAGCGGTCATTTTTGTCTAGCGCCTCAGTGAGTTGCCGGGACACTTGTTGCAACTGGTTTAAATCATAACCCTGCAGCTCGATCTGAACAGGGGCATCGAAACTGAACAATTCGGGGGTGCCGAACTGACTCTGCACACCGGCCTGTTTAGCCAAAAATTTACGCATGGTCGCCTGCATGTCATAAAGGGCCTGTAAATTGCTGTCAGGCGTCATTACCACATTCAGTTTGCCCCAGTGATCTCCCCCCTGGCTGGGCGCTGCACTGACCAGACTACCGGTACCGGCCAGCGAATAGGTGCGTGCCACGCCGGGTTGGTTGTTGGCGATATCCGCCAGTTGGGCCAGCAAACGATCGGTCTGCTCAATTTTACTGCCGGCAGGCAGTGAGACTTCTACATGAAATTCGCCCTGCGACATGGACGGGATGAGCTCCATACCCAGGCGCGGGATGAGCAGGGCTGCACCCGCAGTGGCAAAGATAGCGATACCCACTACCAGAGTACGAAACGCCAGGGCTTTACTCAGCGCTTTTTCGTAGGCGCTGGCCAGCAGGTTAAAACCGTGCTTGAAGGCCCACGCCAGCGGTGCCAGAAGGAGTAATACTGCTTTGCCGGTGATACGCCACAGGCCAATAACAAGTGTCATAATTATCGCCGGCAACAAGACGAATAGCAGACGCAGTATCAACCGGATAGGGTAGGTGAGCCAGTAGGCGACCTTGCCAAATCGGGTTGTTGGCCGGTCGTTGGCCGCAGTGTCAAACACATCACTGTGAACTTGCTGGGCCTTATTACGTTGCGCAGCCAATGTAGGAATCAGGGTGATAGCGACAATGAGCGAGGCGGCAAGGGCAAACGACACCGTCAGCGCCTGATCACTAAACAACTGGCCGGCAATCCCTTCCACAAAGATCAGTGGTACGAATACCGCCATGGTGGTCAGTGTTGATGCCACTATTGCACTACCCACTTCTTTGGTGCCAATGGCTGCTGCGTTGGCTTTTGCTTCTTCTGTCAGCGCCTGTTTGCGATGCCGATCAATGTTTTCCAGTACCACAATACTGTTATCCACCAGTAACCCTACCGCCAGGGCAATACCGCCCAGGCTCATAATGTTCAGACTGATATCATTGGCATACATGAGATTAAAGGTCGCGATCACAGATACCGGAATAGACAAAGAAATAATGAAAGTTGGCCAAAAGTCTCTGAGAAACAGGTAAAGCACCAACATGGCGAGCAAGCCGCCAATAAGCGCCGCGGCTTTGACGTCGCTGATGGCCTGCTCAATAAACAGACTTTGATCATACACCGTGGACAATACATAGTTATCCGGAAGTGCACTATTCACACGGGTCAGTGCCTGACTAACCTGTTTGGCGACATCCACCGCGTTGGCATCGCCCTCTTTGTATATCGCGATTTCCGCACCCTCAACGCCGTTAAAGCGCGTGATTGCGTCACGTTCCTTGTAGCTGTCGTTGACCTCTGCGATATCTTTTAACCGAATGTTTTTGCCTTCAAAACGGCCAATATACATATCGGCAATCTGCGACAAATCATCAAACTCATTCAGGGTGCGGACCAGAAACGCCTGGCTGCCGTCCTCAACCCGGCCACCGGCCGTGTTGACATTTTCTTTTCTGAGACGGTCAATTACACTGCCCACACTGATATTGCGCTGACTGGCCTTGCGCTGATCAATGAGTACCTGAACTTCATCTTCCAGGCCGCCGCCGATCCGTACCGAGGCGACACCTTCAATAGACTCCAGTTCCCGCTTAATTTGTTCTTCAGCGTAAATGCGCAGGCGCTTCATTTGCTCAACGGATGCCTCTCCCGTATGAATAACCGGGTTAAAGCCGAGCCCCATTTTAATGATGGGATCGAGACTGGGGTTAAAGCGCAGAAGCCGGGGTTTTTCGACATCCAGCGGTAATTGCAGGATGTCCAGCTTTTCACGTACCTCGAGGCTCGCGAAGTCCATATCTGTGCCCCAGGCAAACGCCATAACAACATCTGACTGGCCGGCGCGCGACGTTGAGGTCACTGAACGTACGCCTTTTACCACACCGATAGCATCTTCTATCGGTTTAGAGACCAGTTGCTCCACCTCCACCGGCGCCGCACCGTCATAATCAGTGCGGATTGTCAGGGTAGGGTAGGATAACTCTGGGAGCAGACTTACTGACAGCCGGCCTAAGCTCACCATTCCGAACAACAGAATAGCGAATGTAAACATGGCCATCGCGACGGGGCGTTTTACCGCTATATCAACAATACGCATGGGATTTCTCCTTTTTGACCCGTCGGTTAGCTGTTTACCACATCGACCGGAGACTGATCCTTGAGATTCTGATGTCCCACAACCACGACCTGCTCATCGCCGTCCAGACCGCTAACAACTTCAACCATGTCGCCATCTTCAAAACCGGTGGCAATTTCTACTTTTGTCGCCACCCCGTCTCTGACGACAAATACGCTGGTACGGTTGTCAATACTGACCAGCGCGCGGCGTGGCAGTAAGGTCGCGTTATCGTGAGTGGCATACTCCAATGCAACGTCGCTGAACATACCGGCTTTGAGTTTTTCCTCAGGGTTGGGTACACGAAGGGTTACCTTAAATGTACCGGTGGCGGCATCGATAACCGGACTGATACGTTCAACATACGCATCGACCTGCGCGTTACCTAATGCGGCAATTCTCAACGCAGCTTGCTGGCCTTTGGTGACATTCGGTAATTCGCTTTCCGGCAGGTAGACAATGCCCTGTAGCTCGCGTTGCTGGACAATATGGAACATCCTTTCCCGCTGGAAGGATTCGGTCAGGTTACCTACTTTGGCATTACGCTCAGCAATATAGCCGCTGATAGGCGCGGTAATGGTGGCTTCGTTTAAATCCAGCTCAGCCAGTTTGACTGAGGCCTTGGCCGATTCAAACTGTGCTGTGAGTTTGTCATATGTATCGTCGCTGACCAGCTTCTGAGAGTACACTTTATTGACTTTCGCCAGCTCCTGTTCAATTCCTTTTAAGTCGGCCCGGGCTTTTGACAGGTTTAATTCGTAGCGTTTTTTATCTAATTGCGCCAGTACCTGTCCTTTTTCAACAAAGTCACCTTCTTCTACATATATCGCTTCAATGATCCCTGAGGCGCGGGCAACTACAAAGGCTTCTTCCTTGGCCTCTAAGGTTGCGGTGGTGTTATAGCTGGATGAAATCTGGCCCTGAGCAACCGCCTGCGCTTCAACCGGGATGCTCATTACAACGTCTTCTTGTGGAGACTCGGCAGCATCTGACGCGCCCACATTCCCGCAGGCGGTTAGTGAAAGGCTGACCGCAAGCAACATAGCTGGCATGAAAGGCGAGGGTAAACGGGTTAGGTGAAGTTCCATGGTATTTGACCTGTTTTATGTAATCATTGTTAACAGGCAGTTAAGCACCCTTTGTGCCATTCACAGTTACAAAATATTAC
>CAZDUT010000211.1:0-5231 GCA_964508695.1 uncultured Alteromonas sp. | reverse complement strand
GGGGAAGAAATTGCAACTCACCTTAACCTGAATAAAAACACCGTCATGACCCGGTTATTCCGGGCCCGTAATCAATTACGGGAGTGGTTGGAAAACGAAGAAGCCAAGCGAGGTCGTCAACGTGGATGAATTAGAATTTCGGCGTCGTGTCTACGCCAATCCAGACACCACAGCTCCGGATATTATACAAGCTGCTCAACAAGATCCGGCCAAGCGGGCCTTTCTCAGTGAACAGAAAAAACTCGATAAAGAATTGAAGCAGGCTGCAAAAGTCGATATTCCCGACGATCTGGCGCATAAGCTTATTTGGCAACAGTCTGCCTACGAGTTCGCCCGCCATAAACGGCGCAGTCGCTGGTACATGGCGTTAGCCGCCTCGCTGGCATTTACCGTAGGGCTTAGCTTCACGCTTGTTTCACAGCAGCCAATGAGCCTTGACGAACAGGTGCTCGCGCACATGGTGCATGCCAACGACGAGCGTTCGCACTCCGTGCTGCCGGTTGACCTTAATCAGGTCAATGCCAAACTCGCCAGCTTTGGTGCCTCATTTTCCGACATGATAGGGGATATCAAAGTAGCGAATTACTGCCATCTTAACAGCCTGCGCAGTTTGCATCTCATACTCCACACTGAACAAGGTGAGATGTCGGTATTTATTGTGCCTAAACGCGCCGGTGTTACACTGCCCTATGACTTTGAGAATAATAAATACCACGGTAAGGGTCTCGAATTACAGCGGGCCAATATTATGGTGGTCGGTGATAAACATAGCAATTTGGCCCCTGTGCTCAATAAAGTTGAGAAGCGGATCCAGTTTTCTACCTGATGCGGGGCCGCTACGCGCCCCCCGCCTTTTCGATTAAAATTTCACCGTTCACATAAATTTCTCAGGATCTGTCAATCTGTTCCCTGCCCCACTCAGTACCAATATCAGTTGCGAGCTTTAAGTGCCTGCAACCGCATTGTTAGTCGCGAGTGATACCAACCAAAAACCGCGGCTTGTCCGGGCTGATTATGATTTAACCACGGGGCGTAGCGACTTCGGATCGTTCCTGTTAGCATGAAAGAAAAAATAAGGAAAATCATATGGCAACAGGTACTATAATTTCGTTGGCGCTGTATTTCATCGTCATGCTGGGGATTGGGCTTTTTGCTTACCGGCAAACCGACACCAACGTCGAGGGGTACATGCTGGGCGGACGTCAGCTCGGGCCAGCGGTAACAGCGCTTTCTGCCGGCGCCTCTGACATGAGTGGCTGGATGCTCATGGGCTTACCCGGCGCAATGTACGTACAGGGCATATCTGCCGGCTGGATTGCTGTCGGCCTGGTGATTGGCGCACTGGCCAACTACCTGTTAGTCGCACCGCGACTGCGCGTCTTCACAGAAGTCGCAAAAAACTCTATTACCATTCCCGATTACTTTGAAAACCGTTTCGCCGATGACTCCCGCGCTCTGCGCATCATTGCGTCCGTGGTCATTGTCATTTTCTTCACGCTGTATACCTCATCCGGGGTGGTTGCCGGAGGTAAACTGTTTGAGAGCTCCTTCGGACTAAGCTACGAAGTCGGCCTGTATGTCACTGCAGGTGTGGTGGTTGCCTATACCCTGATAGGCGGATTTATGGCCGTGAGCATGACTGACTTTGTTCAGGGCTGCATCATGTTCATCTCCCTGGTGATGGTACCGATAGTCGTCATTATGGAGCTTGGCGGCATGGGTCAGTCGGTCACAGCGCTCAAAGACATTGATCCCGCGCTCTTTCAACCTTTTATTAATGCGGATACGGGTGAGGCGATTACTATCATTGGTGTTATTTCACTGGCGTCCTGGGGCCTGGGTTACTTCGGGCAACCTCATATCATCGTTCGTTTTATGGCTATTCGCTCGGTGCGCGACATTAAGACTGCCCGTAACATCGGCATGACCTGGATGATTGTGTCTATTATTGGCGCACTGATGACCGGCCTGTTTGGTCTGGCTTATGTGACCGGAAACAACAACACGATTGATCCGGAAACCGTATTTATCTACCTGTCTCAAATTCTTTTCCACCCGTTAATTGGTGGGTTCTTACTGGCGGCGATACTGGCTGCCATTATGAGTACCATTTCTTCTCAACTACTGGTGACGTCCAGCTCACTGACCAGTGACTTTTACCAGGCTTTCCTGCGCCGCAATGCTTCCGATACGGAATTGGTCATCGCCGGTCGGGTGTCGGTAGTGGTTGTTGCGCTGGTGGCAATTTATCTGGCCTATGATCGTGACAGCACGATACTTGAACTGGTGAGTAATGCCTGGGCCGGATTCGGTGCGGCGTTTGGTCCGTTGGTACTGTTTAGTCTGTTCAAGCGAGATATGACACGTCGTGCCGCACTGGGCGGCATGATAGTGGGTGCCCTGACGGTTCTGCTGTGGCTGTACCTGCCTGTAGAAATCAAGGGTAAAGCGCTGGGCGACTGGATGTACGAAATTGTCCCGGGCTTTATATTGTCCAGTATTACCATTCTGGTCATGAGCAAGTTTGGTAAGCCACGTGAAGGCGTAGAAGATACTTTTGATGCGTTCCATAAGAAAATGGAAGAAGAGCTTCACTAAGAAAGAGAAAGTTGTAGGTAAAGCGCGCCGCATCACGGCGCGCTTTCTTACGTTAGCAGCCAGCTAGTTATGTAAAATGCAATAAAAGCATATAGCGGCTTAAGTCAAATATGATAGTCTTCTATTCATATAATTGTTTCATATACCTCTTATTCATCGGATACGAAAATGACAGATACAATCCCGTCGATTACACACCTGAAGCAGCTTGAAGCTGAAAGTATTCACATTTTCAGGGAAGTTGCCGCTGAATTTGACAATCCGGTAATGCTTTACTCGGTTGGCAAAGATTCATCAGTACTTCTTCACTTGGCCCGTAAAGCATTTGCGCCGGGTAAAATCCCCTTCCCGCTGCTGCACGTGGACACTACCTGGAAATTTCAGGAAATGATTGAATTTCGTGACCGCCAGGCTGAAAAATACGGTTTCGATTTGCTGGTGCATATCAACCAGGAAGGTGTGGAACAAGGTGTCGGACCGTTTACTCACGGCAGTGCCAAGCACACCGACATTATGAAAACCGCCTCACTGAAGCAGGCACTGAACAAGTACAAATTCGATGCGGCTTTCGGCGGTGCCCGTCGTGATGAAGAGAAGTCGCGCGCGAAAGAGCGGGTTTACTCATTCCGGGACAGCAACCATCGCTGGGATCCAAAGAACCAACGCCCAGAGCTATGGAATATTTATAACTCTCAGGTGAATAAGGGCGAAAGTATCCGTGTGTTCCCGATGTCCAACTGGACAGAGCTGGATATCTGGCAGTACATCTACCTTGAAAATATTGACATTCCATCTCTTTATCTTGCCAAGCCACGTCCTGTGGTTGAGCGCGATGGCGTGCTGATTATGGTCGATGATGATCGTATGCCGTTGGAAGACGGTGAAAAGCCTGAGATGCGTTCAGTGCGCTTCCGTACACTGGGTTGTTACCCGCTGACCGGGGCTGTGGAATCTGAAGCCAGCACACTGCCTGATGTTATTCAGGAAATGTTGCTGACCAAGACCTCCGAACGCCAGGGACGGGTTATCGACCATGACAGTGCCGGCTCGATGGAGAAGAAGAAAATGGAAGGATACTTCTAATGACCAGCAATGTCGTATGGCATCAGCACGAGGTAAACAAACGCACACGGGCTAAAAGCCTGGGCCAGTCCCCCCGGGTACTGTGGTTAACCGGCCTGAGTGGCTCAGGTAAATCAACACTGGCTAACCTGCTTGAGAAAAAGCTGTTTGAACAGGGCAAGCATACCTATTTGCTGGATGGCGACAATATTCGTCACGGACTGTGCGGCGACCTGGGCTTCAGTGACAAAGACCGGGTTGAGAACATCCGCCGCATCAGCGAAGTAGCCAAGCTGTTTGTCGATGCCGGCAATATTGTGCTGACCGCCTTCATTTCGCCATTTCAGGCCGACCGTGACTACTGCCGCAAGCTGCTTGAAGACGGCGAGTTTGTCGAAGTGTTTGTCGATACGCCACTGGATGTGTGTGAACAACGCGATCCAAAAGGGCTGTATAAGAAAGCCCGCAGTGGCGAAATTAAAGACTTCACGGGTATCGACTCAACCTATGAAGCGCCGAAATCGCCTGAAATTCATCTTGAATATCAGGACGAGCAGCCTGAGCAAACCGCAGAGCGTCTTTACGAATTACTAAAATCAAAAGGATGGGTGTAATGGCATTGAAAGATGCACTGACCGAGAATGTGTTAAAGATCGCCAAGACCGCAGGCGACGCCATCATGGAAATCTACAAAAAAGATTTTGCGGTATACGAAAAACAGGACACCAGCCCACTGACTGAAGCCGACTTGGCGGCGCACAACATAATTGTTGAGGGCCTGGAAAGCTTGTCAGACTTGCCCATTCTGTCAGAAGAATCAGCGGATATTAGCTGGGATGAGCGTAAGAGCTGGCAGCAGTACTGGCTGGTCGATCCGCTTGACGGCACCAAAGAGTTCATTAAAAAGAACGGTGAGTTTACAGTTAACATCGCACTTATCGACAACGGTAAGCCGGTGATGGGCGTGGTTTACGCGCCAGCACTGGAAAAATCCTATATTGGCATCGTGGGTGAAGGTGCCTGGAGCGAGACGGAAGGTGTGATGACACCGATATCTGCCCGCCAGCATGCAGCCGGGGAAACCTGGAAAGTGGTTGGTAGCCGCTCGCACCAAAGCCCTGAGATTCAGAAACTGTTATCTGAACTTGATGGAGAAACTGAACTGGTAGCCATGGGCAGCTCACTGAAGCTGTGTCTGGTTGCAGAAGGCGAAGCGCATATTTACCCACGGCTGGGACCGACCTCAGAGTGGGATACCGGTGCCGCCCATGCTGTCGCACTGGCAGCTGGTGCCAGGGTGACAGTGCTGGATCCAGAGTCACCGCTTGATCCGAATGCCGCCCCGCTGACCTACAACCAAGAAGAATCTGTGTTAAACCCATATTTCCTTGTGAGCGCATAAGCATGAATAGCGAAAACAGTTTACTTAAAGAGGACATCCTGTCCTACCTTGAACAACACGAAAAGAAAGATCTGCTGCGCTTTTTAACGTGTGGCAGTGTTGATGACGGCAAGAGCACCCTGATCGGTCGCCTGCTGCATGACTCAAAAATGATTTATGAAGACCAGTT
>CAZDUT010000210.1:0-5237 GCA_964508695.1 uncultured Alteromonas sp. | reverse complement strand
ATACACAGACTAAGGTGCAACGAACGACAGATGGCATTATTAGAAGTCCTGAGCTTTCGCGATGAAAGACTACGTACCGTCGCCAAGCCGGTAGAAAAGGTTGACGACGAAATCAAACAGCTTGTTTCTGACATGTTTGAAACCATGCGCGAAGAAAATGGCATTGGTTTGGCAGCGACGCAGGTTGACCGCCATGTGCGGGTGGTTGTTATGGACGTGTCCGCACAACAGGATGAGCCGCGGGTGTTCATCAACCCGGTCATTACCGCCTCAGACGGCAGTACGATCAGTGAAGAAGGTTGCCTGTCCGTACCGGGCAATTACGCCAAGGTAGAGCGTGCTGAAACCGTGACGGTAGAAGCGCTGGATGAAAACGGTGAGAAGTTTGAGCTTAATGCAGATGGGTTACTGGCTATTTGTATTCAGCACGAATTGGATCATCTCAAAGGTAAGCTGTTTGTAGACTACTTATCGCCGCTCAAGCGCCAGCGTATTCGTAAGAAGCTGGAGAAAGAAGCCCGGCTGGCTGCCCGCGCGTAAGGACGCTACAACCTGTTATGAAAATTATCTTTGCCGGTACGCCGGATTTTGCTGCTTCCCACCTGCAAGCTTTGCTTGATGCTGGTTTTGATGTCATCGCCGCCTACACACAACCCGACCGCCCGGCAGGACGTGGTAAGAAGCTTACGCCAAGCCCGGTAAAGGTGCTTGCTACCAATCATGATATCCCGGTCTACCAGCCTGCCAGCCTGAAAGACGACGACGCACAACGTCAGCTGGCCGAACTGAATGCCGACCTTATGGTCGTGGTGGCCTACGGTCTTATTTTACCCAAAGCGGCGCTGACCATTCCCCATCAAGGTTGCATTAACGTGCATGGGTCGATCCTGCCAAAATGGCGCGGTGCGGCTCCGATCCAGCGCGCCATATGGGCGGGTGATGAAGAAACCGGCATCACTATCATGCAGATGGACGAAGGGTTGGATACCGGCGATATTCTGCATATCGCCAAACTGCCCATAGCCCATGATGAAACCAGCGCTACGCTGTACGAAAAACTGGCCGGGCTTGGGCCCCACGCCCTGGTCGAGGCGCTGCTCGGCTTTGCTTTACTGAAGCCTGAGAAACAGGATAACGCGCTTGCCAGCTACGCCAAAAAACTGAGTAAACCAGAAGCGCGTCTGGACTGGCAACTGCCGGCTGTTCAGCTGGAACGCAATATACGGGCGTTTAATCCCTGGCCGGTGGCCTGGCTACATGTCGAGGATAGTAATGTTAAGGTATGGTCGGCTGACGTGATTGATAGTCATGATGGCAATGAGCCGCCCGGTACCGTTATAGCTGCCTCGAAGAAAGGTATCGTGGTTGCTACCGGCGGTGGCCAGGCGCTGTCGCTGACTTCGCTGCAACCGCCGGGCAAAAAGCCTCTGAGCGCGGCCGACATTATTAACGCCCGCCCGACATGGTTTGCACCGGGTACGCTGCTTGCCGGACCGGAACATCATGAAGAGCATTAAGCTTCCAACCAAGGCCGATCTGCGGGCCGACTGCACCTGGGTGCTGTATCAGGTACTGGAAGCCGGACGCTCCAGCCGGGATTGTCTTGAACAGGTACAACGCCGGCATACTCCCCGAGATAACGCCTGGATCCAGGAAATGGCGTTCGGAGTATTGAGAAAGCTGCCTTTGCTGCAAAGCTGGTTACGTGTGTTGCTCGATAAGCCCCTTAAGGGTGATAAGAAAATTATTGAACACTTGCTTATTCTGGGCTTTTACCAGCTAAGCTTTAGCCGTGTTTCGGGTCATGCCGCGGTGTCAGAAACTGTTAATGCGGCAGGTTATCTGGGCGCGCCCCGCTTAAAAGGGCTGGTTAATGCGGTTCTGCGCAACTTCACCCGACAGGACCTGGCTAACCAACCGGTGAATGATGTGGTGATAAATAGCGGGCTTCCTAAGTGGCTGTTCAATGCACTGGAAACTGCTTACGCTGAACAGGCCGAAGAAATTCGTAGCCAGTTAAATGCACCCGCACCGCTCTGGCTTCGGGTGAATACCCGTCAGAAGTCACGCGACGACTACTGTCAGCACCTCGATGAACAAGCTATCGCCTATACCTGTCCGACGTCACATCCACAGGCGGTGATCCTGGACAAGCGTCAGGATGTGACCACCTTACCGGGCTACCAGCAGGGTTGGTTTGCCGTTCAGGACGGTGCCGCTCAGCTGGCGGCAGACTACCTCAGTGCAGATGACGGTGAGCGTGTGCTGGATTGTTGCGCTGCCCCCGGTGGAAAGACCGGCCATATTCTTGAGCTTTTCCCTTCATTGAAAAAATGTGTGGCACTGGATAATAGCCAAAGCCGAATCGAACGTACCCAAAATAACCTTCAGCGGCTGCAGCATTCCGATGGGGTGCAGTTACTGTGTGCCGATGCCGCCGCGCCGGATACCTGGTGGGATGGCGAGCCGTTCGACAGGATTTTGCTGGACGCTCCGTGCTCGGCAACCGGTGTTATCAGGCGTCATCCTGACATTCGCTGGCTGCGTAAAGCCTCAGATATTGCCCCGTTGGTCGCCACCCAAAAGCACCTGCTGGAGACACTCTGGCCATTGGTAAAACCGGGCGGTACATTGCTTTACGCCACCTGTTCGGTATTGCCTGACGAAAACCAGCATCAGGTTCGTGCTTTTTTGCTCGACCATAAGGACGCTAAACTTGTTCCGGTTTCTGACGGTGAGTCTGATACCGCGCCAGGCAGACAGATCCTGCCCGGTGAGCAACAAATGGATGGTTTCTATTATGCGAGGCTGGTAAAGTCGTCGCATAATCAATAACAAAGGGGCTGTCTGAACAATGAAGATCATTATTCTCGGTGCCGGGCAGGTTGGCGGTACACTGGCTGAAAACCTGGTGGGTGAGAAAAATGAAATTACCGTTATTGATGCCGATCCTAATATTCTTCGGAACCTTCAGGACAGGCTTGATCTTCAGGTGGTTACCGGCGTCGGATCGCACCCGGATGTGCTGAAAAAAGCCGGGGCCGACGATGCCGACATGCTCATCGCGGTGACCAACAGTGATGAGAGTAATATGCTTGCCTGTCAGGTTGCCTATTCGTTATTTAAGACCCCCACAAAAATTGCCCGGGTGCGCTCAGAGCAGTACATCATTTACCAGAAGCAGTTGTACAAACAGCAGGATATTCCGGTTGATCACATCATTGCACCGGAGCAACTGGTTACCAAAGCGATAAAACGGCTGATTGACTATCCCGGCGCACTGCAGGTCGTGGAATTTGCCGATGGCAAAGCCAGCCTGGTGGCGGTAAAAGCCTATTACGGCGGCCTGTTAGTAGGGCACGCCCTGTCCGCGCTAAAAGACCATATGCCCAATGTGGAAACGCGGGTGGCGGCCATTTACCGACGCGGACGCCCTATTCGTCCGCTGGGCACCACGGTCATTGAAGCCGACGATGAAGTGTTCTTTATTGCCGCGACCAAGCACATTCGCGCGGTGATGAGTGAGTTACAAAAACTCGAGTCCAGTTACAAGCGCATTATGATCGCCGGTGGCGGTCTGATTGGTGCCGGACTGGCAAAGCGTCTGGAGCACAAACACAACGTCAAACTGATTGAAAGCAGTCCGGAGCGTGCACAGTATCTCTCGGCGCACCTGGATAACACCATCGTCTTTTCAGGTGATGCGTCAGACTCTGAATTACTCAGTGAGGAAAATGTCGAGCAGGTCGATGCGTTCATCGCCGTCACCAATGACGATGAAGCCAACATCATGTCTGCTATGCTGGCAAAACGCATGGGCGCACAAAAAGCCATGGTACTGATACAGCGCAGTGCCTATGTTGACCTGGTCCAGGGTGGCGAGATTGATATAGCCTTCTCACCGCAGCAGGCGACTATCTCAGCACTGCTTACCCATATTCGCCGCGGCGATATAGTTAATGTGTACTCACTACGCCGCGGTGCCGCAGAAGCAATAGAGGCAATAGCCCACGGTGATGAGAATACCTCAAAAGTGGTAGGCCGCCAGATAGGCAATATCAAACTTCCCCCGGGCACGACCATTGGTGCTGTGGTACGCGATGAGCAGGTGATCATTGCCCACAGCGATACCAAAATTGAAGCCAATGACCACGTCATCCTGTTCCTGGTCGACAAGAAATACATCGGCGATGTCGAAAAGCTCTTCCAGCCCAGCGCCTTTTTCTTTGGTTAAAAAGCTACAGGTCAGATTCAGGTAAGTATCAACGAATTACGCAAAGGCCTTGGCTTATCTGCGGAAGGGGTGGGTGTGTATCCGCCCCCTTGCGCAGCATGGATGCTGCGGCAGAGCTGCCAGGGATGGGTTTACAGCGTGTTGCTGATGCGCCCCCACTCTGATGCAGCCTAAGCCGGAGCCTTATCCGCGCCAAAAGGTGGGTGAGAAGAGTACCAGCAGGGAGAATATTTCCAGCCGACCAAACAGCATGGCCAATACCAGTAGCCATTTGCCTGCGTCACTGACGTTCGCGTAGGTACTGGCTACGTCACCAAGCCCCGGACCGAGGTTATTCATGGTAGCAGCGGTCGCGGTAAAGGCAGTGAGGTTATCCAGACCGGTGGCGATAAGTCCTATCATGATGATCACAAAAACGATGGCATAGGCTGAGAAAAACCCCCACACTGCTTCCACCACCCTGTCGGGCATGGCGCGCTCACCCAGTTTTACCGAGTACACCGCACGTGGATGAACCAGACGATCGACTTCCCGCTTGCCTTGCAAAAACAGCAGATAAACTCGGATAACTTTCAGGCCGCCGCCGGTTGAACTGGCACAGGCACCGATAAAGCTGGCGAAGATGAGCATGATCGGCAGAAATGCCGGCCAATTAGCAAAGTCAGTCGTTGCAAAGCCGGCGGTGGTGCTGATCGACACCGCCTGAATCATGGCCTGGTCAAGCGCGGCTTCCGCATCGGTGTAGTATCCGCTTAATGTCAGTACTAAAAAGCAGGCAACAATGAGGGTGGCCTGAATAACAAAAAAGGCTTTAAATTCAGGATCACCGGAATACGCCCGCAATGAGCGTGAACTTACCGCCGCATAGTGTAAGGAGAAATTTAGTGCCGCAATCAGCAGGAATACTGTACAGACCACGTTCACCATGGGACTGTTAAAGTAACCCAGACTGGCGTCATAGGTAGAAAAGCCACCTATTGCGACGGTAGAAAAGGAATGACAG
>CAZDUT010000209.1:0-5246 GCA_964508695.1 uncultured Alteromonas sp. | reverse complement strand
AACTGTTCTATGACGATGCCAAGCGCGCAGCATCGCTGCTGGACATTTCACTGACCGCACGCGGTAAATCCGGCGGCGATCCTATTCCTATGGCAGGAGTGCCTTACCACGCGGTAGAAAGCTATCTGGCCCGGCTGGTAAAAATGGGGGAGTCAGTGGCAATCTGTGAGCAGGTTGGCGACCCCGCTACCAGTAAAGGGCCGGTCGAGCGCAGAGTGCAACGTATTGTGACGCCCGGCACAGTGACCGATGAGGCGCTGTTGGAAGAGCGCCGCGACAATATCCTTGCTGCGGTTTGTGGCCACAGCCTGCAATACGGTCTGGCCACGCTGGATGTGACCAGTGGACGCTTCGTGGTCAGCGAACTCGACAGCGACGAGCAGTTACTGGCCGAGTTGCAACGCATTAACCCGGCAGAGCTGCTGTACCCGGAAGGCTTTGAAAGCCTGCCGCTGATTGAACAGCGCAAAGGTCTGCGTCGGCGACCTGACTGGGAGTTCGATACCGATACCGCAGTGGCTCAGTTAACTGAACAATTTCAGACCCGCGAGCTCTCGGGTTTTGGCGTCGATGATCTTAGCAAAGCCCTCGGCGCGGCGGGTTGCGTGTTGCAATATGTCAAAGATACCCAGCGTACTGCGCTGCCGCATATTCGTCAGATCCAGCAGGAGCAACAGTCCGCATTTGTTCAGCTGGATGCCGCTACCCGCCGCAATCTGGAGCTTACATTCAGTCTTTCCGGCAGCCAGGACAATACCCTGTTCAGCGTGATGGATACCACATGCACGGCCATGGGCAGTAGGTTACTGCAGCGCTTTATCCACGCCCCGATCACTGACCGGCATAGCCTGAGCCAGCGTCACGATGTGGTCGAGAGTATGATAAATGACTCACCGGATGCGCTGCGTGACGAACTCAAAGCCATTGGTGACATCGAGCGTATTATGGCGCGTCTGGCCCTGCGATCGGCAAGGCCCCGTGATTTCGCCCGCTTACGAAATGCCCTTAACCGCCTGGATGCCGTGCACGAGAGTCTGCGTACCTACAACACCCCGCTTATCAGTGCACTGTGTGACAAGGTGGGCAGATATGAGTCTGTTGCAGAACTACTCAACCGCGCCATTATTGACAACCCGCCGGTGGTCATTCGCGACGGCGGTGTGATTGCGCCGCAATACAGTGCCGAGCTGGATGAGCTGCGTGCCCTGTCTCAGGGCGCGACCGACTATCTGGATGCGCTGGAGACCCGCGAGCGCGAACGAACCGGTATCAGTACCCTCAAAGTCGGTTACAACAGGGTGCACGGCTTCTTTATCGAAATCAGCCGGGCCGCCAGTGGCAATGCCCCGGCCGACTATATTCGCCGGCAAACGCTGAAGAACACTGAGCGTTTTATTACGCCGGAACTCAAAGAGCATGAGGATAAGGTGCTGACCAGTCAGAGCCGGGCTCTGGCATTGGAAAAGCAATTGTATGAGGCGCTTTTTGACGAGCTTGCGCCCTATATCCACCCCCTGATCGAGACTGCCTCAGCGCTGGCCGAGCTGGACGTGCTGGCCTGTTTCGCCGAGCGGGCCATAACCTTAGACTGGCACCGTCCCGAACTGACCGGCGAAAATAAACTTTGCTATCAGCAAGGCCGCCATCCGGTCGTCGAGCAGGTCATGAATGATCCGTTTATTGCCAATCCCCTGACGCTGAATGATGAGCAGCGCATGCTAATCATCACCGGCCCCAATATGGGCGGTAAATCCACCTATATGCGTCAGACCGCGCTCATTGTACTGATGGCCCATATTGGCAGTTTTGTGCCGGCAAGTGAGGCGATGATCGGTCCCGTCGATCGCATTTTCACCCGTATCGGCGCATCGGATGATCTCGCCTCTGGTCGTTCTACCTTTATGGTTGAGATGACCGAAACCGCGAATATTCTGCATAATGCCACGGCCCGGTCGCTGGTGTTAATGGATGAAATCGGCAGGGGCACCAGTACCTATGACGGCTTGTCGCTGGCCTGGGCCTGTGCCAGCCACCTCGCGGAAAAGCTCAACGCCTACACGCTGTTTGCCACCCATTATTTTGAGCTCACCGCGCTGCCCGACTCGCAGCCACGTGTAATGAATGTGCACCTTGATGCAGTGGAGCATGACGATACCATTCGTTTTATGCACACGGTAGAGACCGGGGCGGCCAGCAAAAGCTATGGCCTGCAGGTTGCACAGCTGGCAGGCGTACCACGCAGTGTCATTGACTCGGCCCGGCATAAGCTTAACGCCCTGGAAGCGCAAAAGGTGCTGGATGATAATGTCAGCACGCCTGATGTCCCGGATAACAATCCGGCACAATCCGAATTGCATTTTCCGGACAAACCCAACCCGGTTCTCGACGCACTGGAAAAACTCAGCCCCGATGAGCTGTCCCCCCGCGAGGCACTGGATCTGGTGTATACCCTTAAACGCCTGAGTCAGAGCCAGGCTTAAAGCACTCAGGCGTACCCGACACACGCTTTTCTCCTGGTAATCCGGGCAAACAGATTGTTTGCCCGTTGCTGATTCGCTATACTATTACCCCGTCCTGGTGTGACGTCTTCTATCACGTCTGCCAAACACATTACCCATACAACCCAACGCCTTAGGTTTCGCATGACAAATTACATTTTCGTCACCGGTGGTGTCGTATCATCGCTTGGTAAAGGTATTGCTGCTGGCTCGCTGGCCGCCATTCTTGAAGCACGTGGCCTGTCTGTCACCATGTTAAAGCTGGACCCGTACATTAACGTAGATCCCGGCACAATGAGCCCCATTCAACACGGCGAAGTCTTTGTTACCGACGACGGAGCGGAAACGGACCTTGATCTTGGTCACTACGAGCGGTTTATTCGCACCCGCATGACTAAACACAATAACTTCACCACCGGACGGGTGTATGAAGAAGTACTGAAACGCGAACGCCGCGGTGATTATCTGGGCGCCACCATTCAGGTAATTCCACATATCACCAACGAAATTAAGCGTCGGGTAATTGAAGGTGCTGAAGGCCACGACGTAGCCATTGTCGAAATTGGCGGCACTGTGGGCGACATCGAATCACAACCGTTTCTTGAAGCTATCCGTCAGTTAGGCACCGAACTGGGCCGCGATAAGGCGATGTATATGCACCTGACTCTGGTGCCCTATATGCCCGCGTCTGGCGAAGTTAAAACCAAGCCAACCCAACACTCGGTAAAAGAACTGCGCTCCATTGGTATTCAGCCGGACATCCTGGTGTGCCGCTCGGTAGGCTCACTGCCGGCGACCGAACGCTCCAAGATTGCGTTGTTTACCAATGTGGCAGAAAAAGCCGTTATCTCATTGAAAGACGTCGACAGCATTTACCGTATTCCGGCCGCCCTGAAAGCTCAGGGGATGGATCAACTGGTGGTCGATCGTTTCCGCCTTGACTGCAAAGAAGCCGATTTAACCGAATGGGAGCAGGTGCTTTATGCAGAGTCTAATCCCACTGCCGAAGTCAACATCGGCATGGTGGGTAAATACGTCGAGCTGCCTGATGCGTACAAGTCGGTCAATGAGGCGCTCAAGCACGCGGGCCTTAAAAATCGCCTGACTGTGAACATCCATTATGTGGATTCGCAGGACGTCGTCAGTAAAGGGACCCAGATCCTGGAGAAGCTGGACGCAATCCTCGTCCCTGGTGGCTTTGGTGAACGCGGTATCGAAGGGAAAGTCGCTGCAGCCCAATATGCCCGTGAAAACAAGGTTCCCTATTTGGGCATTTGCCTGGGCATGCAGGTGGCACTGATTGAATACGCCCGCAACGTGGTTGGCATGGAAAAAGCAAACTCCACCGAGTTTGATCCGGACAGCCCTTACCCGGTGGTAGGCCTTATCACCGAGTGGCTTGATGCGGACGGCTCCACGGAGATCCGTGACGAACAGTCCGACTTGGGTGGCACCATGCGTCTGGGTAGCCAGCTGTGTCATTTGATCCCAGACAGCAAAGTCCATGCTATGTACGGCAGCGATGAGATTTATGAGCGTCATCGCCACCGTTATGAAGTAAATAACAACCTGCGTGATCAAATTGAAGCAGCGGGACTCAAAGTGAGTGGTTTGTCCACTGATAAACGGCTTGTGGAAGTGATCGAAATCCCTGACCATCCGTGGTTCATTGCCAGTCAGTTCCACCCGGAGTTTACGTCCACGCCGCGCGACGGCCACCCGTTATTTACTGGCTTTGTGGCTGCCGCTGGCAAGTACCAGAAAGAAAATCATTAATAATGAAAAACGCGGAACATTCGCTCCCGTGGTGTTCCGACAACAAGTTAAGGAAATATTATGGCGAAAATCAGTCGCATCATTGGTCGCGAGATTCTTGACTCTCGCGGCAACCCCACAGTAGAAGCCGATGTCTATCTGGATTCAGGTGCCATGGGCCGTGCAGCCGCACCGTCGGGCGCATCTACCGGTTCACGCGAGGCGCTGGAACTGCGTGACGGTGACAAAACTCGCTATCTGGGTAAGGGTGTTACCAAAGCCGTTGCTGCCATTAACAATGTCATTGCACCGGCGCTGATTGATAAGGATCCGCAGGCCCAGTCAGATATTGACAACCAGATGCTGGAACTCGACGGTACTGAAAACAAAGAAAACCTGGGTGCCAACGCCATTCTGGCGGTTTCTCTGGCAGTGGCCAAAGCCGCGGCTAACGACAAAGGCGTTGCACTGTATGAACATATTGCCGAGCTAAACGGCACAGCCGGTCAGTTCTCTATGCCGGTGCCTATGATGAACATCATCAATGGTGGTGAGCACGCCGATAACAACGTAGATATCCAGGAATTCATGGTTCAGCCTGTGGGCGCTGCCAGCTTCAAAGAAGCCCTGCGCATGGGTGCAGAAATTTTCCATAGCCTGAAAAAAGTGCTGAATGCCAAAGGTTTGAATACCGCCGTCGGTGATGAAGGTGGTTTTGCACCGGACTTAAGCTCTAACGCTGAAGCGCTGGCCGTGATTGTTGAAGCTGTCGAAAATGCCGGCTACAAGATGAATGAAGATGTCACACTGGCACTGGACTGCGCCTCATCAGAATTTTACAAAGACGGCAAATATGTGCTCTCTGGTGAAGGTAAGAGCTTTGATGCCGATGGCTTTGTTGACTACCTGGCCGATCTGACTGAGCAGTACCCTATTGTCTCTGTTGAGGACGGCGTGGACGAAAGCGACTGGGACGGTTGGGCCAGCCGGACG
>CAZDUT010000208.1:0-5405 GCA_964508695.1 uncultured Alteromonas sp. | reverse complement strand
TTTGCTTTCCAGATCGCCGGGCCTGTCTGATGCGCGTTGGCACCGCTGCTGTCGACGGCAACGGTCACTGGCATGTCTTCAACCTCAAACTCATAGATTGCTTCCATACCCAGATCCTCAAAGGCAACAACGCGGGCCTTTTTGATGGCCTTTGATACAAGGTAGGCTGCGCCCCCAACAGCCATCAAATACACCGCTTTGTGATTGGCAATAGATTCGACGGTCGCGGGGCCACGCTCCGCTTTACCAATCATGCCAATTAATCCGGTTTTATCCAGCATCAGGTCGGTAAATTTATCCATCCGTGTCGCGGTCGTGGGCCCAGCCGGTCCGACAACCTCATCGCCCACGGCGTCTACCGGACCGACGTAATAGATAAACCGGTTGGTGAGATCCACGCCCTCTGGCAACCCTTCGCCATTTTCCATCATCGTCTGAATGCGTTTGTGCGCGGCGTCCCGACCGGTCAGCATCTTACCGCTGAGCAAGACGGTTTCGCCCACTTTCCATTCCTGAATATCGTCTTTGGTAACCTCGTCAAGATTAACTCTGCGGGTATTTTCACCCACTTCCCAGGTTACCTCGGGCCATTCTTCAAGTTTCGGTGGCGTCAGTTCTGCCGGGCCGCTGCCATCCAAAGTAAAGTGTGCGTGGCGTGTTGCTGCACAATTTGGGATCATGGCCACTGGCTTAGACGCTGCATGAGTTGGCATCGATTTAATTTTGACATCAACCACCGTTGTCAGGCCGCCAAGCCCCTGGGCGCCAATGCCTAAATCATTGACGCGCTTAAAGATATCCAGCCGAAGCTTTTCGTCAGTGGTTTCGGCGCCGCGCTCCATCAATTCCTGAATATCGACCGGATCCATCAGACTTTCTTTAGCCAGCACTGCCGCCTTTTCCGCCGTGCCACCAATACCTATACCGAGCATACCCGGCGGGCACCAGCCAGCCCCCATCGTAGGCAGTGTGTTAACCACCCATTCTGCAATATCATCGCTGGGGTTTAGCATTACCATTTTCGATTTGTTTTCAGAGCCCCCGCCTTTCGCAGCAATCATGACCTCAACGTTGTCCCCTGGGACCATATCGATATGCACTACGGCTGGCGTATTGTCTTTGGTATTGGTTCGGGCACCAGCCGGATCTGCAACGATCGAGGCGCGTAGCGGGTTATCGCTGTTGGTGTAAGCGCGACGGGTGCCCTCATTGACCATTTCCTGAACGGTTAAGTCTGTCTTATCCCAGCTTACGCCCATTCCCACCTTCACAAAACAGGTCACGATACCGGTATCCTGGCAAAGCGGACGCTTGCCCTCTGCTGACATTCTCGAGTTGATCAGAATTTGTGCCATGGCGTCTTTTGCCGCCTGGCTTTGTTCTTTCAGGTACGCTTTTTCTACCGCTTTTACGTAATCAAGTGGGTGATAATACGAGATAAATTGCAGTGCATCTTCAATGCTGTCAATGAAGTCTTGTTGACGGATTACGGTCATGGCATCCTCTTTTAATTTAAGCCGATCATGGTCTTAGCACGCTAAAAACCTGTATACTAGCGCATCTCAAACTGTCGCACCAAGTAAATCGCGGTGAAAATCAGCAGGGAAAAGCGTTGCCCCTGTTCGGTTGGATACTGCGTAAACAAAATATAAAAGGTTGTATGTCTGCTTCTTTTCATCACCTGATCATTGAGCCTGTTTCATTGCCAGCAAGACAATCGCTGAGGGAGGTATTTGCCTCTGTCATGAAACAACACATGGCGGTGCTGTTTGATTCTGCGGGTCACAGTGCTGACAGCCGCTTCAGCATAATGGCGTGGTCGCCGGTCAGTACCATCATTACCCGTGATGGCACTACCACTGTGACGGAATGTGCCGATGACACGCGCCATACGACCACTGAGGAGCCCTTTTTGGTCCTTAACCGGGTTCACGCCCGTTTTACCCGGTCGTTTACTATTGCCGATGGTTACGAAGAAATTGCCAGAGACTTGCCGTTTATGGTCGGCTTGGCCGGGCTTGCGGGCTATGATACCGGACGCTACTATGAACAGTTGCCGTCACAGGCACGCCAGGATTATGACTGTCCTGACATTGCCGTCGGACTCTATGCGCAGTCACTGATTGAAGACAAACAGTCAGGACAATTATACCACTGCCGGCTTGATAGCCTGCCCCCTCTGGACATCCACCAATGGCGTGCCGACCACGTTGAGCCCTTTGAATTAAAGACAGACTGGCAGTCTAACCTCACCAAGGACGAGTACGTCAATGCACTGACCAGAATCGCGGCCTACCTGCGCGCGGGTGACTGTTATCAGGTGAATATGGCGCAACGTTTTTCTGCCCGCTACCGTGGCCACCCTTTTGATGCTTACTGTCGTTTGCGTGACAGCAACAAGGCACCGTTTTCCGCTTATATGCAATGCCATGACAGTCATGTTCTGAGTATTTCACCAGAACGTTTTCTTAGCGTTGATAAACACGGCAGCGTACAAACGAAGCCGATTAAAGGCACACGGCCCAGATTTGATGATCCACAAGCTGATGCAAAAAGCGCAGACGCCCTGTTATCCGCAGACAAGGATCGGGCGGAAAACCTGATGATCGTCGATCTGCTGCGTAATGATATCAGTAAGCATTGTGCGCCACACTCCGTGGAGGTGCCCTCACTGTTTGCGCTGGAGAGCTTCCCGGCTGTGCATCATCTGGTCAGCACGGTGACCGGTAAACTGCGTAATAATCACTCGCCACTGGATTTGCTTGCAGGGGCATTTCCCGGCGGATCCATTACCGGCGCGCCCAAAATCAGGGCGATGGAAATCATAGACGAACTCGAACCGCACCGGCGCAATGTGTATTGCGGCTCGATGTTTTATTATGGTGCGATGGGCGATCTTGATTCGAGTATATGTATACGCACGCTACTGGCCGAGCACAATCGAATACACTGTTGGGCGGGCGGCGGCATTGTGCTCGATTCCGATCCATACTGTGAGTACCAGGAAACGCTGGATAAAGTCGCGAAAATATTACCTGAACTGGCAGTGAACCGTGAACAAAAATGACTTCCTCTACCATTTTCATCATTTTCGTCGTGTAACGCGGGAGCCCGATTATCCGCTGCCGGTAAAAGGACGGCCAGCGTCGGTATTAATTCCGATGCTGCAGCGCGATACCGGTCTGGATGTTATATTTACTGAACGCTCAGCACACCTTCGTGCCCATCCTGGACAAATCAGCTTTCCGGGCGGGGCCCGTGAAGATGCAGACAACTCAGCGCTGGACACCGCATTACGTGAAGCTGAAGAAGAGATTGGTTTGCCGCGCCAGGCCGTCGATATTGTCGGGCAGCTACCGGATTACCGCACCATCAGTGGTTTTGTGATTTCACCGTTTATTGGTTTTGTGTCGCCTGATTTCGAATATCGCCTCGATCCCAATGAGGTGGCCAGTGTATTTACCGTTCCGTTAGCGCACCTGATGGACAAGAAAAATCACCTGACACACTTCATGTATCGAAACCAGCAGCGCTTCCCGATTTATTTTATACCCTGGCAGTCACGTCTTATCTGGGGAGCGACCGCCGCCATTGTTCGAAATCTGGCGCATCACCTGGACAACCACCGCGAACTTAAGCGTACAGACTGACTGTACAAGTTAAGTTTACAACCGGGCGCCTATCATTTGGGCGAACTGCCCGGCGGTGTATTGTAGTTCATGGCATAGCAGTGCAAGATCACCTTAATAACGACAGAAAGCGCGGGCTGGCCCGCCTGCGTCAATAAAGGATAAAGACCCTATGATAAGCGTATTTGATATGTTCAGTATCGGCATTGGCCCTTCCAGCTCTCATACTGTGGGACCGATGCGTGCGGCCGCTGAATTTGCCAATGAACTGGCTGCTGACAACGCGCTGTTTGAGCGTATTACGGCAGTCAAAGTAGAGCTGTTTGGCTCGCTGGGCCAGACTGGCAAGGGGCACGGTACGGGAAAAGCGGTTATTCTGGGCTTGCTGGGTGAAGAGCCCGAAACTGTCGATGTCGATAAGATAGAACTGATGCTCGAGGAGATCCACTCTAAGCAGAAACTGATGCTGAACGGTGAAAAAGAGGTCAGGTTTCCAAATAAAAATGCGATCATGTTCCATCGTCGCAAAACCTTACCCAAGCACGCCAATGCACTGACCTTGTATGCATACGCCGGCGACGAGTTGGTGCGTGAGCAAACGTACTATAGCATTGGCGGAGGCTTTATCATTAAGGATGAAGACTTTGAAGATGCTAAAGAGGCCGCCATCGGCACCCAGGCAAAAGTCCCCTACCCGTTTAAGACCGCCGCTGAGCTGATTGAAACCTGTAAAACCAATGGTCTGTGTATCAGTTCTCTGATGTTGAAAAATGAAGCCGTACATCGTCCTGCTCATGAAGTTCAGGGCAGGCTCCACGAAATCTGGCAAGCCATGAAAAGCTGCATTCAGCGTGGTATTGAAAGTGAAGGTATTCTGCCTGGCGGACTAAAAGTGGTTCGGCGTGCGCCAGCATTATACCGTCGGCTGCAAACCGAACATTCTACCGATCCTATGCAGACCATGGATTGGGTTAACCTGTTTGCGTTAGCGGTTAATGAAGAGAATGCAGCCGGTGGCCGCGTTGTTACAGCGCCGACAAACGGTGCGGCGGGGATCATTCCTGCAGTTATGCAGTATGTGGATAAATTTATTCGGCCGGTTGATGAACAAACCGCCAGCCGTTTTCTGCTGACAGCAGGTGCGATCGGTATTCTGTATAAAGAAAATGCGTCAATTTCTGGTGCCGAAGTGGGATGTCAGGGCGAAGTTGGGGTGGCGTGTTCCATGGCTGCTGGTGCACTGGCGGAAATTATGGGTGGTACAGTTCTGGCTGTCGAAAACGCAGCGGAAATCGGTATGGAACATAACCTTGGCCTGACCTGCGATCCGGTCGGGGGGCTGGTGCAGGTGCCCTGTATCGAGCGCAATGCTATGGGGGCAATCAAGGCAATTAACGCCTCACGGTTAGCACTTCGCGGGACTGGTGAGCATAAGGTTTCTCTGGATAAAGTCATTAAAACCATGCGTGACACCGGCAACGATATGAAGACCAAATACAAAGAAACCGCCAGAGGCGGTCTCGCGGTCAATATTATCGAGTGTTAACTGACGGGCGTGGCGCTGTTATTTAACTGGCAGGGTCACGCCTTTAAACATCTTTTCTACCTCATCATTGTTTTTCAGCATCATTGCTTTTTCAACTTTATCCCGTGTCAGGTGCGGCGCAAAGCGCTCAATAAAGTCAAACATATAACTACGTAAAAAAGAGCCTTTACGAAAACCAATCTTCGTAGTGCTGTAATCAAACAAATGACTTGCATCAATTTTTACCAGAT
>CAZDUT010000207.1:0-5497 GCA_964508695.1 uncultured Alteromonas sp. | reverse complement strand
CACGTCGGCGGACTATCAGGTGCCGCAGGTCGATGGCTTAGACGCTATCGACCTGGTGTTCGTTGACGGCAAGCTTATCAGCGACGTGAACGCACTGAGCCTGCCGCAAGGCATGACGCTGACTACGCTGGCAGAGGCCAGTGACAGTCAGCAGCAGGCCATAGCAGAAGTGTTCGGCCAGGTTAAGCCTCGCCGCCACCTCTTTGGGCTGGTTAATGACGCGCTGTGCCAGCAAGGTGTATTTATTGATATCGCGGATCAAGCGGTCATTGATACACCGGTTCGTATCGTCAATCTGGCCGCCTCCAATGTTGATGCCCACACCCGGGTGGTCGTACGTTTGGGTAAACAGGCTAAAGCGTGTGTCATCGAGCAGGGGAGCGGTGCTGCTGAAAGCTTCACGACCGCCTTCGCCGAATATGTTATTGGCGAGCAGGCACAGCTTGAGCACTATCGTTTTGCTATGTTTACCGGTGATGCCAAGCAGGTCGGCGGGTGCCATTTTAAACTGGGTGAATCCTCTCAGCTTAATAGCACCATGGTGGGCTACGGCAGCGAGTTATCACGCCTGGATGTGGATATCCATCATGCAGGTGAACATGCCAACGCGAAAATGAATGCCATTTACCTGCTGGCTGAAGGTGAGTTGTTCGACTTACATTCAACCATCGAGCATGCTGTACCTAATGGTACTACCGAAGAAAATGCCCGCGGTATTATCGGTGAGCGCGCACGCGCCGTGTTTAACGGGCGGATCCACATTCACCGGGGCGCGCAGAAAACACTGGCGGAACTGAATAACCGTAACCTGTTGCTGTCCCGCCGCGCCATGGTAAATACCAAACCCGAGCTTGAGATTTACGCCGATGATGTGCAATGCGCTCACGGCGCAACGGTAGCAGAAATTGAGGAAGAAGCGCTGTATTATCTGCTGACCCGCGGCATTCCGCGCTCAAAAGCACTGGTGATGCTGAACTTCGGCTTTATTCAGGAGCTGGTCGCGGCCATGCCTAATGCGGCACTGCGTGACTGGCTGTTACCTCTGCTGAGCGAACGCTTCGTCAGCATGGAGGTCAAATGAGTCTGGATGTTGCTGCGCTACGTGAGCAGTTTCCTATTTTGCACCGCCGGGTGGGAAATAACCCGCTGGTGTATCTGGACAATGCGGCTACCACTCAAAAGCCGCAGGCCGTTATCGACGCTCTGGTCAACTTTTATACGCAGTGCAATGCCAATGTGCATCGCGGTGCCCATCAGTTGTCTGATGAGGCGACGCGCCGGTATGAAGGTGCCCGGGACAGTGTTGCGCGGTTTATTAATGCCACGCACCGCGAAGAGGTTATCTGGACCAGTGGTACGACAGAAGCCATCAACCTGGTGGCCAACGGCCTTGCACAGTTGCTGCGTGAAGGTGAGGAAGTGCTGGTCACAGAACTGGAACATCACGCCAATCTGGTTACCTGGCAACAGGCTTGTCGACGCTCCGGTGCGACGCTCAACGTGGTTCCGATTTTTGATAACGGCGAGCTGGATACCCAGGCATTTGAGCAGTTGCTCAGTGACCAAACCCGCCTGGTTGCGATGCCACATGTTTCCAATGCACTGGGCACCGTCAATCCAATTAAAGCACTGACCGCCAAGGCCAAAGCAAAAGGGGCGCTGGTACTGATTGATGGCGCGCAGGGTATTGCCCACGGTAATGTGGATGTGACAGATATTGGATGTGATTTCTACGCCTTTTCTGGGCACAAACTGTTTGGTCCTACCGGCATCGGTGTGCTGTGGGGGCGTAAGTCCGTACTGGAAGACTGGCCGGTGTGGCAAACCGGCGGCGAGATGATCCAGGATGTGACCTATCACGAAGCCACCTGGGGCGTGTTACCTAATCGTCTCGAGGCTGGCACGCCAAATATCGCAGGGGCGATTGGCCTTGGCGCTGCCGTCGACTGGTTCGCTGCGCTGAATATGCAGGATATTCAGGCCCATGAACAGCGCCTGTTGGGGTATGCTACCGAACAGGCCAACGCTCTGGAAGGTATGCGCCTTATTGGCACGGCGCCAAACAAGGTGGGTGTGCTGAGTTTTCTGCTGGAAGGTGCGCACCCGGCGGATGTTGGTTTTATTCTGGATAAGCAGGGCGTGGCCATTCGAACCGGTGACAACTGCGCGCAGCCACTGATGAAGCGTTTGGGCATACCTGGTACCGCACGCGCATCTTTCTCGATTTACAACACCACCGAAGAGGTCGATGTGTTGTTCAAAGCGCTCAACAAAGCCAAAATGATGCTGGCCTAGGAGGTAGTCATGAGTGTTGAAACATTTGTACCAAGTTCAAAACTGATCACACTGACGGAACCGGCGATCCGTCACTTTGAAAACAAACTGAAAGGCCGTCCCGGCGCGGTAATCCGCTTATCGACTAAGGTCAGTGGCTGTACCGGGTACGCCTATGTGCTGGACTTTGCCGACGCCCCGGGTGACAACGACGAAGTCGTAGAAGTGTCTCCGCAGCTCAAGGTAGCGGTGGCCGCCGATGCCCGCGACCTGGTACGCAATACTGAAATTGATTTTGTGCAGGAAGGCGTGAACGGCGTCATCAAGTACCATAACCCCAATGTGGTTGATGAGTGCGGCTGCGGCGAAAGCTTTAACATAGGGTAAGATGTACCAATGAAGCAGAATATGGTGGTGACCGAGCGTGAGTGTAAGGCACGCCTGGTACCAGCCGGTAATCCGGCTACCATTCCCGCCGGCGAGTTTGTGAATATTACCCAGGAACTGGGTGGCAATTATACCATTACCTGGCGGGGCAACATGTACCGCATCGATGGCACTGATGCAGATGCCATTGGTCGCAAAGCGAAAGTACTGAGCTTTGATGCCCCTGAAGATGGCAATATTGATGAAGATCAGGTGTGGGAAGCACTGGAAACCATCTACGATCCGGAAATTCCCATCAATCTGGTCTCACTGGGGCTGATCTACAAGGTTGAGATTATTCAGAACAAGGGAATGGTCAACATTGATATGACACTTACTGCGCCCGGTTGTGGAATGGGACCGGTACTGGTTGGCGATGTGGAATACCGCGTTGCTATGGTGCCACACGTTGAGAAGGTCAATGTTGAACTGGTATTCGATCCGCCGTGGTCACGGGATATGATGAGCGAAGAGGCTCAACTGGAAGCAGGTCTGTTTTTCTAAAAGGGTAAATGATGCAACTGCCGAGCAGCGAAGAAATTGTAGATGATCTGGCGTTTTTCGACGATTGGGAACAGCGCTATCAGTATATTATCGATTTAGGTAAGCATTTACCCGGACTGCCAGAAGAGGCACGTACCCCGGACCGGCTGGTGAAGGGCTGTCAGAGTAACGTGTGGTTGGTGGCAAACCAACAGGACGGACGGTTTCAGTTCGACGTCGACAGTGATGCAGTGATTGTCCAGGGCCTACTGGCGCTGGTGCTTGCCGCCTACAACGATAAAACAGCAGACGCCATACTGGCCTTCGATATCGACGGTTACTTTGCCGAGCTGGATCTGGAGAATCACATTACACCCACGCGGGGAAATGGACTGCGCGCAATCGTGGGTAAAATCAGAGAGCTGGCAAAAGCCGCCTGAACCCGGTCATTCTCTATTCACTCTTTCCGTGATAATGTGATTGATTAGCTAAGATTAAGCGGCCAGATGCAATCGCGTCTGGTCAAGGCTTGCAGAATTGCCTATAATTCGCGGCCAAAAATTTTTAAGACTTATAATGGAGACAGAAAGATGGCGCTAGAGCGTACTTTTTCGATTATCAAACCGGACGCGGTAGCTAAAAACGTGATTGGTGCAATCTACAACCGTTTTGAAACTGCAGGTCTGCGCATTGTTGCATCTAAAATGCTGCACATGAGCAAAGAACAGGCTGAAGGCTTCTACGCAGAACACAAAGAGCGTCCGTTCTTTGGCGCACTGGTTGATTTCATGACATCTGGTCCGGTAATGGTTCAGGTTCTGGAAGGCGAAGGTGCCATCGTTAAAAACCGTGAAATCATGGGAGCGACGAACCCAGCTGACGCCGCGGCAGGTACGCTGCGTGCAGATTACGCGCAATCTATCGATGAAAACGCCGTGCACGGCTCGGACGCTCCAGAATCAGCGGCCCGTGAAATTGCGTACTTCTTCTCTGAAGAGGAAATCTGTCCACGCACTCGCTAAGTATTGCGCGATAACTCAGATTTCAAAAAAGGGGCATTGGCCCCTTTTTTCATGCGCAAGACATAGTCCACTCAGCGTTTTGACAGACTTTTTGTATTTTCGTCTGCAGGCACAATGTGCTACACTTCGCGCCCAATTTTTGAACAGTTCGCCTTTGGCAATCACGGTTGTCGCTTGTCAGCGTAAAACGTGATCCACCGCGGGTTCCCGCAACAGTCTGTGCAACGGAATGAAACAAAACACTATGCAGGCTTGTCTACTGCAGACAGGCCCGAATTGGTGGCGGTAGATAAAGTGGCAAAGCGCGAGACAGGTAACTTCGGCAACGTAAGGGCAAGGTTTTTACGGTTATGGCAAAAACAAATTTGTTAAATCTCAATCGCGAAGGGCTTCGCAGCTTCTTCAAAGAGATCGGTGAAAAACCGTTTCGGGCCGATCAGGTCATGAAATGGATCTATCATCACGGTGTCAGCGATTTCGAAGAAATGACGAACCTGAATAAAAACCTGCGGGCAAACCTCATTGAAAATTGTGAGGTGACAGCGCCGCCAATTGCGTATTTTCAGGAAGCCAGCGATGGCACCATCAAATACGTTATGACGCTGGACGGTGGCCAGGAAGTTGAAACGGTGTGGATCCCGGACGGCGACCGGGCAACGCTGTGTGTGTCATCGCAGGTGGGGTGTGCGCTTGAATGTACGTTCTGCTCAACGGCACAACAGGGCTTTAACCGTAACCTTACATGCAGCGAAATCATTGGTCAGGTGTGGCGGGTAGCTACCCACCTTGGACTGTCCAACGATACCGGCAAGCGTCCCATTACCAACGTCGTGATGATGGGCATGGGTGAGCCGTTGCTGAATCTAAAGCATGTAGTGCCCGCGATGGAACTGATGCTTGATGACTATGGTTTTGGCCTGTCCAAACGTCGGGTAACACTCAGCACCTCCGGCGTGGTCCCTGCCCTGGATAAACTGGGTGATCAGATTGATGTCGCTCTGGCGATTTCATTGCACGCGCCCAATGATGAGCTTCGTAATGAGATTGTGCCGATTAACAAAAAATACAATATTGAAGCGTTTCTTGCCGGCGTTCGTCGTTATCTTGAGAAATCGAATGCCAATCAGGGTAAGGTAACGGTTGAGTATGTGATGTTGTCGCATATCAATGACAGTACCGAGCAGGCCCATGAGCTCGCGAAGGTGCTTAAAGACACACCATCGAAAATTAACCTGATCCCGTTTAACCCTTATCCGGGATCGCCGTACACGTGCTCAAGCAATTCACGCATG
>CAZDUT010000206.1:0-5516 GCA_964508695.1 uncultured Alteromonas sp. | reverse complement strand
CGTGTCGCCAGGTTGGAGTGCTAACGTTTCGAAGTCACTGACCGACAAATAACGGGCAAATTGCTTATTGTTTCGTACACCGGCGATCGAGACATGACTGATGAACTCGCCGGGCTTGGCAAAGTAATTTACCGTCTCGCCTTTTAATTCTTCCTGGGTAAATTCAAAGGTAAAGCTGTTGCGTGCACCGGTCTCCACCACGATCGTTTTGCCGATGGGGCGCACCAGAATGACATCACCGTCTTGAAAGGCAATGTCAGGAAGCGCACCTTCCTTAATGAACGTGTATAAATCTGCTGTCGCGATGATTTTATCATCACGCAGAACATCAATCTTGCGGAAACTGCCACGCTGGAAGTCAATGCCACCGGCTCGCTTGAGATAGTAAAGCACGCTGTCAGACGCCTGGCCGGCGTACTGACCGGGACGTAATACCGGACCTGATACGAAAATAGAGACCGGGGTTGATGTCAGCAGGTTGACGTAAATATTGACGTCACTGGTATAGACCTGACGAATACGGCTGGTAACGGTCTGATTCACCGATCCCGCCGGTGTATTCGCGACACGGATTGGCCCCACATTCGGAATAAAAATATTGCCCTGGTTATCAACGGTTACGACGTCGGCGAAATTAACCGCTCCCCACAGCCAGATTGAGATCTTGTCTCCGGGGGCGACCAGATAGTTGTCATTCAGACCGGCGGCACGTTCAGACTCAAACCCACCGATAAACAGATTAGCAGCGTACGGCGGGTTATCCATTTTTTCCTGTAAAGGGAAAACCGTATCTACCGTTGGCTCGCCGGGCAAGGTTTCACCACTTCGCGGGCGGGTTACATACTGCCCGGAGGAGGGCAGACCGTTGCTGCCGGTGGCCTGTAAAGTACGCTGGGTATTCAGATTCATCGGCGATACCGGCCCCATCGTACCGCTTTGGGCATTCTGGTTTCCGCCGGACGCTCGCTGCTGTTGCGCCTGCTGTTGCAGCTGTTGTAACTGCTCGGCACTTTGCGCCTGTACCTGCGGGAAGAGTTGCGCGCTTATCAATGTCGCTAATAGGAAACATCTGACTGCCATTTTCATTTGTTTACAAATCCTTTTCGTCCGCTGCAGAGACCAGCGGGTTTAACAGTTGCCATTCGCCGTTACGTTTGCAGACAACCCGCGATGCATGGGCCGCTTTGTTGCCGGGAGGGGCTTGCAGAACGAGTGTTCGGCACTCATTGCCCAGCGCAGAAACGTAGTGGTCGCTGATCAAATAGCGATCATCTTCGAGCGTCACAACGGATGTTTGCAAACTATTGAATACAGCGTGGCTAACGCCTGGCATTGAAGTTGCAGTTGAGTTAGCTAATGAACCAGCGCTCATCAAAGAGGGATGAACCAGTGGGACATCCGCTTTGACCTCGGGTGGCGCGGTAGCACACCCGCTGGTGACAGCACACAAACCAAGCAATAGAGAAAAAATGCGAGTTGAAGAATTCATCGCTGGTCTATCCAAGTATTAATTTGGCGCTAGGATAACATAAGATTTAAAAAATACACTGAGCCAGTACAACGTGGTTGCGTTGATCATTCACGGGCAGTTTTTTTCTGCCAGGGATTTTTTTGCACAGTTTGTGTGCAAAAAGCGAAGATTTTAAATAATAAGGGTGGTCAGTATCACAAATGTTTATTATCATTCCTGCAACTCTATAAGCTGGCTGGCGGGTTGCATGCGTGCCCCTGTTTTAGCGGTATACGCGTAAACGCAGACGAACTTATGGAAAGGTTTTCAGGGATAGTCACGATGAAACACGCATACGGAAAATATAACGTGACCATGGATCTCATCTAGCATGTTAGATTATTTACAGTTCGTGCCGTTATTTACGGCATTTTTTGTAGCTTTGATACTGCTGATCGTAATGACGCCGTTGGCGCATCAATTCGGTCTGGTAGACCAGCCAAGCATTCGTAAGCGCCACAGTGGTATTGTGCCACTGACCGGCGGTGTAGCTATTTTTATGGCTGCACTTGTTGCCAGCGTTGCCACCGACGTATGGATGAAGAACAACCCTCTGTTTTTTACTGCCTCAGCGTTCATTGTGCTGCTGGGGATGCTGGATGATCGTTTTCAGCTAAGCGCCAAAGGGCGTCTTCTGTGTCAGTTTGGCGTGGCTGCCATTATGGCCTGGAGTGCACAAAATTATATTACTTCACTGGGCAACATCATTGGTACCGGCGATGTGTTCTTCGGGCTCGGTGGCTATTTCTTTACGGTGGTATGCGTCGTCGGCGTCATCAATGCGTTTAATATGATTGACGGCATTGATGGCCTTGCCGGTGGTATGAGTTTGATTGTTCTGCTCTCGGTTGTCGGCTTCTTGCTGGCAAGCGGTAATGGCGGTGCCATCATGGAACCGTTAATTATTGTTGCCGCCATTGTGCCGTTTCTGGCGTTTAATCTGAGCTGGAAAGGGTTTAAAGGCAATAAAATATTCATGGGCGATGCGGGAAGTATGTTTGTCGGGCTGACTATCGTCTGGCTGCTGGTTGATCATACCCAGGGGGAAGGCGCGGCCTTCAGACCGATTACTGCGGTATGGTTAATTGGTTTACCACTAATGGATATGGCTGCCATCATGTACCGTCGCGCCAGAAAGGGGCAGTCGGTGCTGCGTCCTGACAGAAAGCATCTTCACAATATCTTCATGCGTGCAGGTTTCTCCTCACGTCAGTCGTTAATCGCGATACTGGGTATTGGTGCGCTGTACTGCCTGGTAGGTGTGTTAGGCGAGGTGTACCAGGTACCAGAATACATCATGTTTTTCGGGTTCCTCGCGCTGCTTGTCGTGTACAGTTTTGTCATTCAGAACATCTGGACCGTGATCCGTCTGTTTAACCGTGCGGCTAACCGGCGCTAACGAGCGCTTTCAGAGACTTTCGATTGTAATCTTGCTAAGATCTGCGCGTTTACAACAAGAATAACCAAGAACGGCGGCACGATTGGCAACGCAATATACTATCCTCCACAGTCAACTCACAGAAACTCAGACAGAAACGCTGGTCGCAATGGCGATTTACGATGGCGATTCCGTTGACTGGGCGCGTCAGGCCGTCGAAAGCGTTTTAACGCAGTCTTACCAGAGCTTTGTGTTTTTCATCGTGCTTGATGGCGAAGTCACGGCCAAAATGGTGAGTATGCTTAAAGACATTGCTTATCATGATAACCGGGTGGTGATAGCCCAAAACGAGAAGAACAGTGGCCTGGCAGCGTCGATGAATCACGCCATTGAATGGGGGATGGCACTCAACCCTTCGTACTTCGTTCGTATGGATGCTGATGATGAGTCGGTGGTAAATCGACTGGAAAGACAAATCAGCTACCTTAATAAACATAAGAACATCGCAGTGTTAGGTACCGGTCTGACCGAGGTGAATGAACGGGGCCGGGTGGTAGGGGCGCGGGTTATGCCTGCATCACACCGACAAATCGTCCACCTGTTGCCACGGCGGTGCACATTGAATCACCCGACCGTGGTTATTCGTTATCAGGTGTTTCATGACGGGCACCGGTATGACAACAATTTAAAAAACACCCAGGATTACTTTTTATGGGTCACGCTGGCAAGCCACGGCTACATATTCAGAAACCTGAAAGACAGACTGTTACAGTTCAGGCGTGTCAACAATTTTTATAAGCGTCGGGGGATCGGCAAATCGCTCAATGAGTTTCGGGCCCGGCTTTATGCCATGCGTCAGTTAAAACGCTTTACCCTGTTTAATTTATTTTATGCGTGTGGCGTGCTGACACTGCGTATGATGCCAGCCAAACTGGTTAAGCTTGCCTATCGGATCGACCGTACCGTTCTTGCAAGGTATTTAAAGCATTGAAGCTTGGCGTGATCATCATACTTTACCATCCGGTAGAGTCGCATATAGTAAAGCTCTGTGCGTCTTTGAGTGACGCATCGGTAGCGGTTGTGCTGGTGGATAACAGCCCACAGCCGATGAACCAGCCCCCGCCTGAAGACTGCGCGTATCTTCATTATCCTGATAATGTCGGAATTGCTAAAGCACAGAATGAAGGTCTTCGCTACCTGCAACAACATGACTTTACCCACGCTCTGCTACTCGATCAGGACAGCAGGTTAGATACCGCGATGATAGCGCGGTTATCACACCACTTCGGTGAGCTTACTGCGCGCTTTGGCAATATCGCTGCACTTGGCCCGGGGATCTATTGTGACCTTTCAGATACGGCGGTTAAAGCCTCAGTACAGCGCCCTAAGCCTGTCGCTGACGGCGTAGTTGAAATTCGTCAGATCATTGCCTCCGGAATGATGTTATCGCTTCGTGCGCTTGAGGATATTGGCCTTAAGGAGGAGGGATTGTTCATTGATGGCGTGGATCACGAGTGGTGCTGGCGGGCGCAGGCGAAAGGCTACCGCATTTTTCAGGCGCACGACGTAATGATGCCTCACAGGCAAGGCGATGCCCGCAAAAAAGTGCTGGGGGTTACATTTAAAGTCGGTGCGCCAATCCGGCTTTATTACCAGGCCAGGAACTGTCTGATATTGGCCAGACGCGGGTACGTTCCGCTTTACTGGAAACTACGTACTGTACTGTCTCTGCCTGTGCGCTATATTGTAAATCGTTGGTGTTTACCTGAAGGTCAGCTCAGAGGGCGTCTTTTCCTGGCGGGAATTAAAGACGGTCTGTCACATAAATATGGCAAGCTCCCCTAATCGAACGCAACATGCACGGTATTTGAGCGCTAGCGCATAAATTACGCTGTCATCGAAAAGACTAGTCACTGATTTTTGGGATTTTGCTATTTGTGCTGATCCGTCACCGACGAAACCGATTACGTAATCGGTGCTATATAACGTCGCGGTGAGCCATTTAGGTGCAGCATTGAATGCCATGCACCGGTTGAGGGCTGACAAGGCCAGACCATCAACAATGCAAACATTAGCGTAAAGATCAGTGAATACAGCGAGCATAATGTCGTCACAGCACGCTGCATCGACGGGCTGAAGCTAGCACATGGTCTTTACGACATCGCCAGAATAGTGGAACATGGTTTGCAATACCATGTGATAAAAATGGTTTATCAGTACAAGGACATAATAACTATGAGTCAGGTTAAAAAAGCCGTCATCCCGGTTGCCGGATTAGGTACGCGTATGCTTCCTGCAACCAAGGCGATCCCCAAAGAAATGCTTCCGGTGGTCGACAAGCCGTTGATCCAGTATGTGGTTAATGAGTGTGTGGCGGCAGGATTGAAAGAAATTATTCTGGTGACCCATGCCAGTAAGAACAGTATTGAAAACCACTTCGACACATCTTTTGAGTTAGAAGCGACACTTGAGGCGCGGGTAAAGCGCCAGTTGCTGGAGGAAGTGCAATCTATCTGTCCCAAAGACGTTACCATCATGCATGTCCGGCAGGGCATGGCAAAAGGCCTTGGTCACGCGATTCTTTGTGCAAGACCCTTGGTTGGTGAGTCGCCCTTTGCGGTTGTACTG
>CAZDUT010000205.1:5217-5616 GCA_964508695.1 uncultured Alteromonas sp. | reverse complement strand
GCTGAGCGATGATGAACAAGCGTTTCTTGATGGCCCGGTCACCGAACTGCTGGGCATGATTGACGACTTTGAACTGGGGAACGAAAAACATATTCCTCAGGTTATTTTGGATTTCCTTGGCAAAAACCGGTTTTTCTCCATGATCATTCCGAAGAAATTCGGTGGTCTGGAATTTAGCACGTATGCGAATTCAACAATAGTTGCCACAATTGCAGCGAAAAGCGGTGCAATTGCCGTTACCGTTATGGTGCCTAACTCGTTAGGTCCTGGCGAACTGCTAATGCACTATGGCACAAACGAGCAACAGGATTACTGGTTGCCGCGTCTGTCAGACGGCCGCGATATTCCATGCTTTGCACTGACCAGTCCTGAAGCCGGCTCTGATGCCGGTGCGATTCC
>CAZDUT010000205.1:0-5207 GCA_964508695.1 uncultured Alteromonas sp. | reverse complement strand
GATGCGGCAATTGTTACCAAAGGCGAGTATAACGGCGAAGAAGTGCTGGGACTGCGCGTTAGCTGGGATAAGCGATACATCACACTGGCGCCAATTGCCACTGTGCTGGGTCTGGCATTTAAAGTGTACGACCCTGACCAGCTGCTGGGTGAAAAGCTTGAGCTGGGTATTACCTGTGCACTGCTTCCGAAAACGCACCCGGGCGTTGAACTGGGTAACCGTCACGACCCGATGGGCGTACGTTTCTACAACGGCACAACCCGTGGGACGGATGTTTTCATCCCTATGGACTTTATCATTGGCGGCCAGAAAAACATCGGTCGGGGCTGGCAAATGCTGGTTAGCTGTCTGGGTGCAGGTCGCGGTATTTCGCTGCCTGCTATGGGTGTGGCGACCGGTCAGTCTGCACTTAAAGGCACCGCTGAATATGCCTTTATCCGTGAGCAGTTTGGCCTGCCAATTGGTCGCTTTGAAGGTATTCAGGAAAAGCTGGCGGATATCGCCGGTAAAACGTTCCTGCTTGAATCCATGCGAGTCCTGACTACTGAAGGGCTTGGCCTGGGCGTGAAGCCGTCTGTGGTGACTGCGATTGCCAAGTACCATATGACCGAGCTGGGTCGAGACGTACTGAACTCCGCGATGGACGTACAGGCGGGTAAAGCTATCCAACGTGGTCCTCAGAATACCCTGGCAAGTGGGTACTCGGCATTACCTATTGCGATTACGGTTGAAGGTGCAAATATCCTGACCCGTAACCTGATGATCTTCGGTCAGGGCGCGATGCGCTGTCACCCATACCTGAAAGAGATGGTAGATCTCATTCACAGTGATGACAGCACTGCCGACGGTGAATTTAACAAAGTACTGCGCAAGACTGTCAGCTTCAGTGTTGGCAATGCCATGCGTAGCCTGGGCAACAGCTACCTGCCGTTTATGCGCAAGGCACAATCTTCGCTGCCAGAAGTTCGTCAATATGAAAAGCGCTTAAATAAAGTGGCTGCGAAGCTGGCGCCCCTGGCAGACCTGTCTCTGGCGGTACTTGGCGGTGATCTCAAGAAAGCAGAACTGCTGTCAGCCCGTTTAGGCGATGTCATGAGTTACCTGTACGGCGCAATGGCTGCGGTACGTTTCTATGAGCAACGTATCGAAGATCGTAAGCTGGCACTGCCATATTTTGAATATGCCATGCAGTGGTCGCTACAACAGGCAGAAAAGGCCATTGCTGACTTTATCAGTAACTTCCCTAACGCCGGTGTACGCACTCTGATGCGAGTTCTGACGAACACGTATTCGAACAGCGTGCCAAGCATCAGCGATGATCTGACACGCAGGTTGTCCGTTGCTGCAATGCAGGATGACAGTGTGAAAGCACAGCTGACGCACCTGGTTCGTCCAATTGCCGGTGATGGCAACGACATCAATGAGCAGGCATTTAAAGCCAAGCACGCGGTATCACATCTGCTTAAGAAAGTGCAAAAAGCACTTCGTAAAGAGCCAGTTGTGCCGTTTGTTTCATTTGAAAATGCGCTTAGTAAGCTGCAGGAAAAAGGCGTCATCAATGCTGATGAAGCGGACAAACTGCACGACTACAATGAAAAGCGTAAGCTGGCCGTGCGCGTTGATGAGTATACCTTTGACATGGAACTGATACCGGCTGAAGAAACACTGACAGCGGTTGGTTCAGATAATCAGGATGCTGCGTAATCGCTAGCAGTTAATAAAAAGCGGCCACTGGCCGCTTTTTTTGTGCCTGTATCACACTGCGCACAAAAGCGTAGCCAGGTTACCGCACGAAATGTCATAAGATATTTGAGGTAAGCGCTAACTTCGGGTATTTTCCTTTAATGACGATTTTAGCCAGTTGCCATTGTGAATAAGGCGCTTTTTCAACCTCACTCCCACCCCGTTTCGGTCCAACGTGAACTGGTCGATTTACTGTACGGCAACACATTTATGGGTTTGCTGATGACAATGGTTGGCTTCAGTGGGCTCGTTTTTGGTTTTCACACACAAAATACCTCATCAGTGAAGTTTAGCTTCTGGTTATTGATGCTGGCCATTGTGCTGGTTCGGCTGGGGGACGGATTTTACTGGCTGAACAAGCTTAAAGGCAAAGCCTATGAACCAGAACATGCCAGGCATCGCTTCGTCTTTGGGTCGGTGTTCACCGGTGTGGTCTGGGCAAGTTATTCGTTGCTGCTCTACGATGCGATGTCCAGCATGGAGCTTGCTGCGACAATGGTCGTCGTGTCGGCTATGGCTGGCGGAAGTACGTCGGTGCTGGCACCGAACAGGTTCGCTGCATTTACGTACTGCACATTATTAATCCTGCCGCTCACAATCAAAGCGCTGTTCGATGATCAACCTTACTTTTTTACGCTGGGTGTACTGGGCAGTCTGTTTTGGCTGGCCATTCTGGCTACTTCGTCAAGGGCAAACATGTTTCTTATCTCCACAGCGATGGTCAAAGCGCAAAATGTTGAACTGGCCGATAAAATGGACGCAGAACAAAGAGAAACAGCGCGGATCAATGAGCAGCTTCGTCTGTCGAATGTGAAGCTGGATGAGGCTAATGCGAATCTTGAGGTGCAAATCGCCAAGCGAACTGACGATATTCACCGGTTGTCGAACCGTGATCCGCTAACCTCTCTGCTCAATCGCAATGGTTTTGTGCGCTACCTGGATAACCTGATTGGTAAAGCAAAAGAATTACGTAATCAGGTAGCCGTTTTGTTTATCGATCTGGACGGCTTCAAACAGGTGAACGACAGTCTTGGTCACCAGGTGGGCGACAAAGTTCTCGAAGAAGTTGCCAGACGACTTAGCCGGTTTTGTGAGCAGGATCATCTTGCCCGCTGGGGAAGCGATGAATTTGTCATTGCCCTTCCCTACGCAAACGTCGACACGGCCATGGCGGTCGCTCAGGCAGCCAGAAGCGGCATCACTATTCCCATTTATGTCTCAGACAATCAAGTCACTCTGGATGCCACCATTGGTATTGCCATGTTTCCTGAGCATGGCATGGAGGCGCAGGCACTGATTCAGGAAGCTGACCTGACCATGTACGAACAAAAACGCCTGCAACGGGGATCTATCGGCATTTTCAATGAAGATATTTATCTTGCACTGAGGGACGAGCAGTTAATGAGCGAACACCTGCGCAGTGCCATCGCAAACGGCGAGCTCTTCCTTGTCTACCAGCCGATTCTGAATGCGCATTCCCAAAAGCTGTACGCCGCTGAAGCCCTGCTGCGTTGGCAACGCCAGAGCGATCTTATTCCGCCTGACGTCTTTATCCCGCTGGCTGAACGCACCGGACAAATGCAGGATATTGGTACCTGGGTATTACATCGAGCCTGTATTGATGCGGCGCAATGGCAGTTTCCCGATCCGGTTTCAGTGTCTGTCAATGTCTCGGTTATACAATTGCTCGATGACAATTTCACTGACTCACTGGACCGGGTGCTATCGAGTTCAGGATTGCCCCCGGAACGTCTTCATCTTGAGATCACAGAAAGTGTGTTTGCCCGTAATAAAGAAAAAGTTGTCGCCCAAATCAATGCAATCAAGCAACGTGGTGTAGCCGTGTCTATCGATGACTTTGGAACCGGCTATTCGTCGCTGAGTCAGCTTCAGTCACTAAAATGTGACTACATAAAAATAGACCGTTCTTTTGTGCAGAATCCTGAGGAAGGGAGTGATACCATCATCCGGGCAACGATGCTCATTGCACAGGAATTTGCGTGTCAAACCATCGCCGAAGGGATAGAAACCGAAGCACAGGCTACACGTCTCACCGCAATGGGCGCAGACAACCTGCAGGGCTACCTGTACGCAAGACCTTTGGCCAACGAAGACTTTATTCGCTGGTATTCAGATAATAATTAATAAAACGATTCATGGCACAACTTTATTTTTACTACTCTGCAATGAATGCAGGCAAAAGCACATCGCTTCTTCAGTCGGCCTACAACTACCGCGAGCGCGGCATGCATGTGGCCATTTACACGGCAGCACTGGACGACAGGTTTGGTGTCGGTAAGGTAACCTCACGGATTGGCCTGCAGGCAGATGCAAAGCTTTACTGTGACGAGGACGATCTTCAAAAAATCATCGCCGGCGATCATCAGCAACAGGCGCTTGATTGTGTGTTTATTGATGAAGCACAGTTTTTAACCAAACAGCAGGTCAGGCAGCTGGTTGAAGTAGTCGATGAGATGGATATTCCGGTCCTCGCTTACGGTCTTCGCACTGACTTTCTGGGCGAAACCTTTCCAGGCAGCCACTACCTGTTAGCATGGGCAGACAAGTTATTTGAACTGAAAACGGTTTGCCACTGTGGTCGCAAGGCCAGTTTCGTGGTTCGCCTTGATGCCGAAGGCGAACCGGTGAGAGCCGGTGATCAGGTCAAGATTGGTGGCAACGACAGTTACGAGTCACTGTGTCGTAAACATTTCAAACAATTAGTATGGGATAGCTGATGTTCAGAAAAACGATACTGATCACGGGCGCAAGCTCTGGACTGGGTGAAGGTATGGCACGCGAATTTGCCAGTCAGGGGCACCATTTAGCGTTATGTGCAAGACGCACTGAGCGACTCGATGCACTGAAGGCTGAGTGCCTTGAAATTAACCCTGCTATCCGTGTATCTGTGGCAGCGCTTGATGTGAACGATCATGAGGCCGTATTTACCGTGTTTGAGGCGTTTGCGGAAGAATTTGGCCAGTTGGACAGGATAATTGTCAATGCCGGGATGGGTAAAGGTGCGTCAATTGGCACCGGCTATTTCAGCGCCAACAAGGAAACGGCAATGACCAACTTTGTTGCCGCCCTGGCACAATGTGAAGCCGCGATGACAATTTTTCGCCGCCAGAACAGTGGTCACCTGGTTACCGTTTCATCCATCAGTGCGGTGCGTGGCTTTCGGCGGGCAATGACAGTATATGCTGCCACCAAAGCGGGCCTCTCCTCGCTGTCTGAAGGCATTCGTGTGGATGTTCTGGACACGCCAATTAAAGTCACCACGGTTCACCCCGGATTTATACGCACCCAAATAAATGAAAAAGTCAAAACCGTGCCGTTCATTGTTGATCAGCAAACCGGCTGCAAGGCTATGGTCAAAGCAATCAATAAGGAGAAACATAATGCCTGGGGGCGTTCGAGACCCGCGCCGCGGCTGGGCTGTCGCACGTCGTGTACGCGAACAG
>CAZDUT010000204.1:0-5717 GCA_964508695.1 uncultured Alteromonas sp. | reverse complement strand
CAGGTACCGGCTTTCTGGCTTCCTTGGTTTCGGGTACTTCCAGAATATCAGGCTCACGGGTCGCCAGGATCCATGCATTGATAACAATAACGGCCATTACACCAAGCGTTACCAGAACAATTTTTACGGTTTCACGTTTATTATGCATCGAAGCGCGTCTCGTTACCCGCGGGTTGAGATTCTGGCTGGCTCTCCCCTGTATCGTAAATATCAGTATAAATGACACCGATAACACTGAAATAGAACGGTAAAACCCAAATAAGGGACAGGCCATAAGTGACGATAGCCGTTGCGAATAGCAACAGCATTATTCCCATTACCGCAAGCATGGGGCCAATAAACTTATTCACGGTTTTCAGCGATGCAATGATCGCGCTTAAGGGCCTGAGGCCCTGGTCAGCAACGAGTGGCAACGTAAACACGGTTGCCACCCAAAAATAAATCCCCGGAATGATCAGTAACCCTAAGCCAAGTTGCGTAAGTAGCGTAACCATCAACTGGGCCAGCGCTAATACGAAAAAGCTCGAAACATGTGCCAGCACATGGATCCCTTTGGCTTTTTTTCCCCGCGCTGAGTTGACGCCCATCATGTAAAGTCCCGTTTGCAAGGGCGCCATGACAAGCACGCCTAATAACTGGAACAGTAACCGGTGCTCGGCTGACAATGATTCAGGTGTTTCAATATCAAAACTCATTGCCAGCAGTAAACTTAAGGTAATCAGAGCTGCAAACAGTATCATTGCCCCCTGGAACATGGCACCAAAGTTACTCTTTAACTGCGTATTTGCACGACCCAGCACAGATTTCAGGCTGAATTTATACGCATTATTTAGCGCCCGCGACACCGGGTCATTATCGTGGTTAGGCTGGTTATTTGCCACGTATTCCTCAGTATATCAATCACATCAGCGGGCATTATACATTACAACCGCCGGTGGATCAGGTCATTACCAGTTTTCCTGCGAGCGCGACCAGAAGGACGCCCATCAGCCGGTCAAGCCAGTAACCCTTTTCGCCTATAAACTGAGCAACACGGCTGGTGCTAAGCAAGTAAGATAAAAAACAAAACCAGGCTGCGGTCGCCACGGCCAGGTAAATACCGTAGGCCAGCTTAACTGACACAGGCGTACCGACATTAATGATGGCAGTAAACAGGGACAGAAAAAATAATGTCGCTTTTGGATTCAGCCCGTTGGTGAGAAACCCCATACCAACTGCCCGAGACGGTGATATCGTGGTTTTTACGACCGATGTTTTGTCCGTCCGGTGTGCAGAGGGACCGCTTCGAAGTGCGCCAAACGCAAGGTAAAGCAAATAGGCGGCGGCAGCGTATTTGAACACATTAAACAGCCAGGGAGTCGTGGCAATTAATACACTTAATCCCACCAATGAATAGGCAACATGGAGCAATATCGCCAGGCCGATCCCCAGACTGGTATAGATAGCAATGCGCCGACCATACGCCACGCTATTGCGGACAACCACTGCAAAATCGGGCCCCGGACTGGCTACTGCGACCAGGTGAACCAGTGCAATCGTTATAAATTCATCGATATAGGTCATACAATACGTTAACCGATCCTGTGCTTTGCTAAAAATGTGTCAACGAATTGAGGCACAATTTCTGACGCCGGCCCCTCGTAGCATTCATCGAACACTGTTGACTGCTCAGTCCCCGCCAGATTCAGCTCTATCGTCTTTGCGCCTGAATCCTGCGCAACCTGAACAAAACCGGCAGCAGGATAAACCAACCCTGATGTACCTATCGCTATAAAATAATCGGCTTTACTGAGCGCCAGTATAATATCATCCATGTGCATTGGCACTTCGCCAAACCAGACGATATCAGGCCGTAAGGCCGGTGCCTTGTTACAACACGGACATGGGGTGCTGTCATCGAATGCTGTGGTCCACCGGACGCGCTGCTGTGTATGGACACACCGGGCTGAGAGCAACTCACCATGCATGTGAATCACACGCTGACTGCCGCTACGTTCGTGAAGGTCATCGACGTTTTGCGTAACCAGCAGAAAGTTGTCACCCAGTGTCGATTCAAATTGTGCCAGTGCACTGTGTGCACGGTTGAAACTCACATCAGGCGATATTAGCTGCGCCCTGCGGGTATTATAAAACCGGTATACCAATGCGGGATCACGCTCAAAAGCATCGGGCGTTGCCACGTCCTCCAGCCGGTGATTTTCCCACAGGCCGTCATTATCGCGAAAGGTTTGCAGTCCGGACTCAGCGGATATCCCCGCACCGGTAAGAACAACAACCCGGGGATCTACTGCATTCATGCTGTTTCTACCGGATATTGCGTGTTAGCCCCCCACTCGGACCAGGATCCGTCATACACACTGACCTGCCCGGCCCCCAGCATTTTTGCCGCAACACCGATGATACAGGCGGTGATCCCTGAGCCACAGGTACAGATAATAGGCTTGCCAAGGTCAACGCCGGATTGCGCGAATTTTTCTTTAAGCTCTTCCTGTTCAAGATACTTCCCGTCTCTAAGCAGTGACTGATAATGAAGATTCACTGAGCCAGGAATATGTCCTCTGCGCACGCCGCTACGAGGCTCTTGCTCCTTGCCGTAAAAACGATCCGGGCTGCGGGCATCGACGACTTGTGCCTGGGTATTTTGTGCGGCTAATACGGCACTACTGTTAACAAACCAGCCTGCTTCTGGTGCAGGGGTATATTGACGTAGCACTGCGCCGGGTCTTTCAACATTTATGGGCAAGCCGGCCTGTTCCCACGCTGGCGCGCCACCATCCAAAATGCTGACATTGGTGTGCCCCATTGCCTTTAGCATCCACCACACACGCGGAGCGCTGTAAATACCACGGGTATCATATGCCACTACCTTCGTTTCCCGCGTGATCCCGAGCCGTCCAAGGTACCCCGCAAGATGCTCTGGACCTGGCATGCTGTGAGGCAGGCCACTGTCATGATCGCTGCCCTCGCCGTCAAGATCGAAATCCACCGACTGTGGCAAAATGCGCGTGGTATCGTCGGCATCTTGGGTCACCGGATCTTTCATTTGTGCGCGAACCAACGTCACGGGCGCTTCAAGCATTACTCGCTCAAGTGCAACTGGGCTAATTAACGGGTTATTCATATCAACACCTGATCTTACACATAGATCCTCAGAATACGTCGTTACCGCCGTCAATTACAAGCACGCCAACCCAGTCCACAGGCAACTAAGCTATTGACTGCTAATCGTATTGGCAATATCAACGACGACAGGTTTAACCCCCGCAATAATAAACTCGATGGCTATGACCATGACAATCAGCCCCATCAAACGCATCATTACTTTAATGCCGGTGTCACCCAGTAATTTGATAAGGCCTGCAGCAAAGTAAAGGATGAGGTAAGTGACAAATAGCACCACAAAAATCGATACAATCAGGATCAGTTCGAAGTTCACAGAAACGGCATCGTCCATTAACACAATGGCATTGGTCAATGCCCCCGGCCCACAAATCATGGGAATGGCGAGGGGGGTGACCGAGATATCTTCGACATAGGTTTTAACATCACCATCGCCCACTTTTATACGCGATAGTCTGGCCTGAAGCATATCCATTCCCATAAGCAGAAAGATAATCCCACCCACAATGCGAAAGCTGTTCACAGAAATATGAAAAAACGAGAACAGCAGCTGGCCAGCCAATGCAAACCCGATGATCACGACTAATGACACCAGCAGGGCTTTTCTTGCCGTCTTCATGCGTTGCTGTGGGGTCAGATCGGCTGTCAGAGTCATAAATATAGGCATCACGCCCAATGGATTTATAAGCGTGAAAAAAGATGTAAAACACAACAGCCCGAAAGCAAATAAATCCTGCATGATGACACCCGTTAACAAGGTTTAGCGAAGAGAGTAAAAATTAGGGCGCTACCCTACCCCAGATCGCGTGTACTGACAAAAAAAGACATTAAAAATCCGCTCTTGTCAGGCAGTTCAGCCTTAACCTAGGTATATGCTCCGTTTCAGCACGCACTATATATTAGATCTTCCTAATGCGTTATACTCACCATTACGTTCCAATCACTTACGAGGAAGCAAATGTACGCGCACTACTTACAGGCCCTTCTGGGCGGCGCGCTAATCGGCGTCGGGGCGATATCTCTGATGTTATTTAACGGCAGGATTGCCGGTATTTCCGGGATCACAGCATCAGCAATCACGTCGCTAAAAGGCAATACCTGGCGCTGGGCGTTTTTACTTGGTCTTATTGCAGCCCCGCTACTTACCCGTAGTGTTGGCTTTACATTGCCCGAACACATTCCTGTTGGCATACCGCAGTTAGTAATCGGGGGACTGCTGGTCGGGCTTGGCACCCGAATGGGCTCAGGCTGTACCAGTGGTCATGGTATTTGCGGATTGTCACGTTTTTCAGTGCGCTCGTTGGTGGCTACCGGTATTTTCATGAGCACGGCGATCCTCACCCTCACCGTCACCCGCCATATATTTTAAGGAGCGAGTCATGATTAAAGTTATTACTGCCCTTATTTCAGGTTTGCTATTTGGTGCTGGACTGACCATATCAATGATGGTTGATCCCGCCCGCGTGCTTGGTTTTCTGGATATTTTTGGTAACTGGGATCCTACACTGATGTTTGTTATGGGGGGGGCGTTGCTGGTGTACATGCCGGTCTATCAGCTGTATATCAAAAAGCATAAGGAAACGGTGTTTTCCGAACCCTGTCAGATACCGGAAAAAACGGCGCTCGACCGACCACTGGTAACCGGTGCAATCGCATTTGGAATTGGCTGGGGGTTGTCAGGCATTTGTCCGGGCCCCGGCCTGACCAATCTGTCCGGCGCACAGCCGGGTATTTATGCTTTCGTAGTGAGTATGCTTATCGGTATGCTTGTTTACGACAAGTGGCCCGGTAGAAAATAAATGATCATGCGCTCAGTCATAGCTGAGCGCGTTTTCGTTACTGAGTCAAACCGCTATAAACCACAAGCCAGTTAACAATGCTATGTTGAAAAAGCGACTACAGCTACCGGTGACAGCCTGTCTCTTACCGGTGCCACGAGCGGTACGTACAGCGTCTATTCCATGATGGTATCAGCGGGTTCAGATTTCACCTTTTTGGATAACGATCCTAATACAACCAACAGTGGCCTGATGTATGGTATCGCTGCAGTCGGCACTGCAGATGACGGTGGTGATGATGGTGATGTAAATGCCGTCCCGGTCCCGGCTTCACTGCCACTGATGTCACTGGGTCTTATTGGCGTAATGGCATATCGCCGCCGCGCTGGCGCGAAAGCCTAAGACACGTGAACAAAGAATGAAATAGCTGAGCTCCTCAGGTATTTCATTCTCATCTCTCTCTCACTATCCCCTTTTCTTCGCCGCTGCAACGCTCTTCTGACGGTTAGTCACTCACATTCAGCACAGTTCATGCGTGATTTCAGTACACACGACAGGCAGTACGCGATGACGAATACACATACCGGCTAATCTAGTAGCGCTAATCGCCTGTGACCATAAGCTCAAGACTGTAGTGCCCCTTTTAAACGTGGCAAAGTATTAGGAAATGGAAGCAGGTAGTGACGGTTGCCAGAATCAGAAAATCGTGTAAGTCATTGATTTAAATGGTGCCCGGGGCCGGACTTGAACCGGCACGCTGTTACCAGCGAGGGATTTTAAATCCCTTGTGTCTACCAATTTCACCACCCGGGCATGGGC
>CAZDUT010000203.1:0-5737 GCA_964508695.1 uncultured Alteromonas sp. | reverse complement strand
ACGCAGCGGTGTTAGCTGCATATAGTCTAGCTGACCGTGGTTCTCTAAAGACTGTTTAATATCTGCAATTGTGTCGTCTTTTAACCCGCGCTTCCAGCACTGTGCATCCAGCTTCTCCGGGTTTGCTACGGTAAGATTATAATTCCACAGCCCTTCGATTGTGGGTGTCCAGAAAAGCGGACCGCCGGCCACACGCCCGGTGGCAGTGCGCGCCTTAAGTTGCTGAATAATGTCATCGGGGTATTCCGGTGACGTGGTCAGACCGGTATGCTCGAAATTATCCACACCAATATCCAGGCCCACGCGAATTTCCTCGGGCCGGTGAGAATGCGCAACCACCTTCAGCTCGCGCTTGTGGGCCTGATCCACCACTTCCTGTGCGACACCTTCAGGCATTTTGTCCTGGTCGATAAGCTTAATAATATCTACACCGGCATCAGCCAGTGTGTTTACTTTTTTGCGGGCATCCGCTTTGCTTTTCACTCCCCAGCGATAGTGGTCGGTGCCCGGATAGGGTTCTGCCTGAATAAACGGGCCGGAGATATACAGAGTTGGCCCTGCCTGCTTACCCTGCTCAATGTCTGACTTAAGCGCAACTGAAGGCTCCAATGGCGCGCCCAAATCCCGCGCACTGGTGATCCCGGCCAGCAGGAGCTGCTCGGCACTGGCAGGCATTATCTCGTCAGCTAACCTGTCTTTATACGCCGGGCGCCAGTGACTGTAATCAGCGTGCCCGTTGAGCATCAGGTGAGCATGGTTCTCCCAGAGCCCCGGCAGAACATCCATGCCTTCAGTACTGATACGCTCATAGCCTTCGGGTACGGCGAGTGTATCGACGGTACCAACTTGTTCAATCACGCCGTCTTTGATCAGGATCACGCTGTCCTGTATAGGGGTGTGTCCGTAGCCGTCGATGAGGCGGCCGCCGACCAGCGCCTTTTGACTGGCCACGGCTGAGAATGTGGTAAGTGCACTGAGTAACAATACCGCTAACTTCATTATCCTTTCCCTCGTTGTTATTATTAACCTGTTCAGTTATACCCCGCGCAAGGTGCAAACCGGTCAATAAACAGACAAAGCAACAAACTAATGCGCTGGTTTGCCAGCGATTTTGCATACCAGCCCGATACGCAACGGCCAGACATAATACATATTTGTATCGTGTCGCCCACAGTGGTAGAATTCGCCGCCCTTGAAATTCAGGGCCGCCGTAGCTGACGAACATACTATGGTGAAATGGTAGGTTTTTGGTCGCGAAAATCTACAACTTTTAACCACTTAACATTTGGAGACAGTCCATGGCTGGATCAATTTATAACTTGGATGCCACTGTCCGCACAGACATGGGGAAAGGTGCGAGCCGCCGCCTGCGTCGTGAAGATAAAGTTCCTGGTATCCTGTACGGCGGTGAAGAAGCGCCGGTAGCACTGACTTTTGACCACAACAAAATCAACAACTCTGCTGATTACGAAGCGTTCTATTCTCACGTTCTTACCCTGAACATCGACGGTAAGAAAGTAGAAGCGCTGGTTAAAGACATGCAGCGTCACCCGTACAAGCCGAAGATCACGCACATCGACTTCCAGCGTGTTATCGCAGGTGAAGAGCTTCACACTAACGTACCACTTCACTTCATTAATGAAGACAAGTGCGCGGCAATCAAAGACGAAGGTGGTATTGCAGAGCATCACGTGAATGAAATTGAAATTCACTGCCTGCCAAAAGACCTGCCTGAGTTCATTGAAGTTGACATGGCTGACATTGAAATGGGTCACACCCTGCACCTGTCAGACATCACTCTGCCTAAAGGCGTCACGTCAGTAGAGCTGGCGAAAGAAGACGAAACACACGACCTGGCGGTTGTGACTGTTAAGCCTGCGCCTAAAGCACCAGTAGTTGATGAAGAAGAAAGCGCCGAAGACACTGAAGCGTCTGCAGACGACAGCAGCGAAGGTGAAGGCGAAGAAGGCAAATCTGAGGAATAATCAGCTTGGCTGATATTCGCCTTATCGTGGGCCTGGGTAATCCAGGCCCCGAATATGAACATACCCGTCACAATGCCGGCGCGTGGTTTCTCGACCAGCTTGCCGACTTTCATCATACCCAGCTCAAACCAGAGTCTAAATTTTTCGGCAAGACCGGACGCATTTCCATTAACGGCAATGATGTTCGCCTACTCTATCCAACTACGTTCATGAATCGCAGTGGTCAGGCCGTTGCTGCCATGGCGAACTTTTATCGGATTGAGCCGGAGCAAATTCTGGTGGCCTTTGATGAATTGGATCTTCCCCCTGGCGTGGCCAAATATAAAATTGGCGGCAGTTCCAGTCAGAATGGGATCAGGGACATTGTGAGTAAGCTGGGCAACAATAAAAATTTCTTGCGCTTGCGCATAGGTATCGGCCATCCGGGCCACAAAAGTCAGGTCACCGGACATGTGCTGGGCAAACCATCGCAAGCAGAAAAACAGGCCATCGACAGTGCTGTTGATGAAGCAGTACGGTGTACTGACATCCTGTTTAAAAACGATCTGAAAATGGCGCAAAACCGGCTGCACTCGTTTAAAGCCGACGCCTGATAAATCAACCAGACAAAGGATCCAACACCATGGGTTTTAAATGCGGTATCGTCGGCCTGCCAAACGTAGGTAAATCGACGCTATTTAATGCACTGACCAAAGCAGGTATCGAAGCGGCCAATTTCCCGTTCTGTACTATTGAGCCGAATACCGGTGTGGTACCGGTGCCGGACACCCGTCTGGATAAACTGGCAGCAATCGTCAACCCACAAAAAGTTATCCCAACCTCAATGGAGTTTGTGGATATTGCCGGGCTGGTCGAAGGTGCGTCAAAAGGTGAAGGGCTGGGTAATAAGTTCCTGGCTAATATTCGCGAAACGGATGCCATCGGGCATGTGGTGCGTTGCTTTAACAACGACAATATCGTGCATGTATCAGGCAAAGTCAGTCCTAAAGATGATATTGATGTTATCAATACCGAACTGGCGCTGGCAGATTTAGAAACCACCGAGAAAGCTCTGATTCGGGTAGGTAAACGTGCCAAAGGCGGCGATACCGATGCCAAGGCTGAGTTGAAAGTACTTGAAAAGATTAAGCCGCACCTCGATGAAGGTCTGCTGCTTCGCTCGCTTGAGCTTTCCAAAGAAGAAAAAGCCGCAATTGCGCACATGAATATGCTTACCCTCAAGCCCACCATGTACATTGCCAACGTCAACGAAGACGGCTTTGACAACAACCCGTACCTGGATGAAGTCAAAGGCATTGCTGAAGGTGAAAACGCTGTGGTTGTCGCTGTTTGTGCGGCCATTGAGTCGGAAATTGCCGAATTGGATGACGATGAAAAAGAAGAGTTCATGCAGGACATGGGGCTGGAAGAGCCAGGGCTAAACCGCGTGATCCGCGCAGGCTATAACCTGCTTAACCTGCAAACCTACTTCACCGCCGGGGTAAAAGAAGTTCGCGCCTGGACTTACCCGGATGGCTCAACCGCGCCACAGGCGGCCGGTAAGATCCACACCGACTTTGAGAAAGGCTTTATCCGCGCCGAAGTGGTGGGCTACAACGATTTTGTTGAGTTCAACGGTGAACAAGGTGCCAAAGATGCCGGTAAATGGCGTCTGGAAGGGAAAGACTATGTTGTGAAAGACGGCGACGTGATCCACTTCCGTTTCAACGTCTAATCGTAACGCTACGTTTTAATAAAAGCCCCGAAATTATCGGGGCTTTTTTGTATCTGCCCTGCCCGCTCACCGGCAAGCCTTCTGGTAAGTTTTACACTGTACGCTACTGGTGTCTCAGACCTCACGGTGGTGTGTCTCAGGCTCAATCGTCGGCAACGCAGCGCCCTTCTGCCGATACCTGTCTACTTCCCGGCGGTAACGGCTAAGCCATTTAACCAGTTCTGGCTTTGACGCCAGTTCCGGCTCGTAACGCCGGTAATACGCCTGAGCATCGTGATTAATTTGCTTTTCTAACGCGGGAATATCCATAGGCGGCAAGCCAAGCTTTTCAACGAAAAACTCACTGAGTTTAGCGGTATCGGGAAACGACAGCGCACTTCCATGCGCAGGCTTGAGCTGCCCAGTTAAAACGTAAAGCGATGGTAACTCAGTCACATTGGAAAAGTACTCTACCTGTCGGCAGCGGGGAGAAAGAATTTGCTTGAATACCGGGCCTGCCTTGGCACGACGCTGCAGTATAGTAATTCTGCCGGGGATGTCGGCAAGTAATTCGAGCACATGCAGTGCGGCACCTTCGGCAAACACCATTTCCTCTGCCTGTCGGTAATACTTAAGCTGCTCTGACAGCGACAGCGTTTCCGGGCGCAGGATTGTGAATCCCTGTGCTTCGAAGTACTGTTCAAGGTAGCGTTCACCGGCACACGCGCCGCGGTATAAAAATGCGGTCCTACTTACATAGAGTCGCCCAGGCGAGTGCTTGTCGCTGTTGTGCAACCCCGCACGTGCTTCACATTGCCGCAAAAACTGCAAATACTCCTCACTGACAGGCACACCTGAGCGATAAATACTTTGTTGGGGTGTTACCCACAACTTTGAAACCCTAAACGGCCGGCACTGTAAAATGACGTGTTTTCGCTCAACACCAAGGTAGCTCAGAATGTCGTAAAAGTGTGGCGGTAATACTGGCCGTCGCCTTTTAAAGCGTTGCGTGTACCGGTTAGGCTGAAAAATTACGCCTTTTATTGGCCGCTGTGGTGCCAGTGATGAGTATGGCTGTAGCCTGTGAATGCACTCTGCCAGAAAGTGACCGAAATTGGAAAATACCGGGCCGCCATAATAAAACTCTCCCGGCTTTTTGCGCTTTACCGCCGGTCTCTGGCTCAGCGCATTCTCATCCGTCGCATTCAATAGCTGGCACTTTTGTGTTGTTGCCGCTCCTGCCCCGCGAAACTGACAGGCAAACTCCGGGACGCCATCGCCGCGCAGCCCCCCCGTCACTCTGGAAGGGGTAGAGTTTCCTGTTTGCGGTAGCAGTGATACATTTGTCACGCACACCGCCGCAGACAAGTTATTACTCGCTGATGGCGAAGCTGCGCTGGTCAAGCCCCTACGCGAGGCAATAGTAAGAATACGTTTAGTTTGGCGTTTGCCCATGAATAACAGCGTTCCCCAGAGCCGGCTCAATGCAGATACCCGAAATAATCGGAGATAATCGTTATTCGTTGACTCGGACACGTGTTTTACAATGCATGCTGCAATGGCGTGATAAAGCGCAGGGCTTTCCTTTCTCATCTTACTGACCAGTTGTACGACACCGTTATCCTGCTCGCCCTGCTTAATAAATGGCAGCGCCTGAAACCTATCGATGGTTGCTGATAGTTGTGACCAGCCATCAGTGTCCAGTAGTGATGAAAATGCATGCTGCTTTGCTGCAATTTGCGCTCTGTACGTTTCGATTTGTTCATCACTGATGAGTCGGTAACTAACAGCCTTTATTGACGTCTGCTGAAGATAGGCATCAATCTGCCCGTGTAACGAACCAGTATCGAACTGATTTAACCATCGCTTAAGCTCAAGCGCAGGCAGCGAGTATGATAAATTTATCGATGACTTTTCCGGTGCCGCCAGCTTGTCGGCAATGCCCAGCACAGTGAGTATGTCCGTTTCAATATTGCCGGGTTGATTAACGCCTTTATACGAAAAGCAGTGAAAGTGTTCATCTGGCAACTGTCGGGCTATTCGCAACAATGCTTCCCAC
>CAZDUT010000202.1:0-5754 GCA_964508695.1 uncultured Alteromonas sp. | reverse complement strand
AGTGAAGCGAAATTTATTGATTTACGCTTTACCGATACCAAAGGTAAAGAGCAACACGTATCAATCCCTGCCAGCCAAGTCGACGAAGATTTCTTCGAAGAAGGCAAAATGTTTGATGGTTCATCCATTTCCGGATGGAAAGGCATCAACGAATCGGACATGGTACTGATGCCTGACCCATCAACGGTCGTGCTTGATCCTTTTGCCGAAGAAGTTCAGGTTAACGTTCGTTGTGACATCCTTGAGCCTTCTACCATGGAAGGTTATGAGCGTGACCCTCGCTCGGTTGCCCGTCGCGCACAAGAATACCTGAAGTCTACCGGCATCGGGGACACGGCGTTTTTCGGTCCTGAGCCGGAGTTTTTCCTGTTCGATGATGTTAAATTCAAAACTGACATGTCCGGTTCGTTCTACAAAATTGACTCATCAGAAGCCAAGTGGAACTCTGACGCAGTCTTTGAAGGCGGTAACCTTGGGCACCGTCCTGGCGTGAAAGGCGGTTACTTCCCGGTTCCTCCGGTAGACTCTGCACACGATATCCGTGGTGCAATGTGTATGGTGATGGAAGAAATGGGCCTGACCATCGAAGCGCATCACCACGAGGTTGCCACCGCGGGTCAGAACGAGATCGCCACCGAGTTTAACACCCTGGTGAAAAAAGCCGATGAGCTGCAAATCTACAAGTACGTGGTGCACAATGTGGCTGACGCTTACGGCCTGACCGCGACCTTTATGCCTAAACCTGTGGTCGGCGATAACGGCTCTGGCATGCATGTCCATCAGTCTATTTCTAAAGACGGCAAAAACATTTTTGCCGGTGACAAATATGCTGGTCTGTCTGATGAAGCCCTGTACTACATCGGCGGTATCATTAAGCACGCCCGCGCACTGAATGCCTTCACCAACGCCTCTACCAACTCGTACAAGCGTCTGGTGCCAGGCTTCGAAGCGCCGGTAATGCTGGCCTATTCTGCACGTAACCGCTCAGCGTCTATTCGTATCCCGTATGTAACCAGCGATAAAGCACGCCGTATCGAGGTTCGCTTCCCGGATCCAACCGGTAACCCATACCTGGCGTTCACCGCGATGCTGATGGCGGGTCTTGACGGAATTAAGAACAAGATCCACCCTGGCGATGCAATGGACAAGGATTTGTACGATCTGCCTGCGGAAGAAGCCGCCGAGATCCCAACCGTGGCGCACTCGCTGGAGATGGCACTGGAAGCACTGGATAACGACCGCGACTTCCTGAAAGCCGGGGGTGTAATGACTGATGACATGATTGACGCGTACATTGCGCTGAAACATGAAGATGTCACTACCCTGAAGATGACCACGCATCCAGTGGAATTCGACCTGTACTACAGCGTATAAGCGCAAAGTACACAGCGTATTATTACGTATACATAAAGCCCGCATCTGCGGGCTTTTTTTATGTAAGGCGCTACACTACTATAGCGAAAGGTTTTTTTATAAACATTGCGGAGTAGGCCATGCGGTTAGGATTGTTACTGATTACACTGAGCAGCTTTATGGTGTCAGGCCAGGTCTATAAGGTCGTGAAGGAAGATGGCTCCGTGCTGTATACCGATGATCCCGTGGCCGGCAGTGAACCTGTTGAATTCAGCGAGGCCACGCAAAATGTGTCGGCCACTCTTAAACCGGCGCGTCCACTTGCGCAACAACAACAAAAACAGCAGAAGCAACAGCAAAAAGAAGCGCAACCAGACTTTCAGGTGTCCATCACCTCGCCTGCGCCGGAGGCGACCATTCGTGACAACAGCGGCAACCTGACGATTCGGGCACAGATGTCACCCCAGGACATACCTGCCCGCTTTCAGCTGGTGTTCGACGGCGAGCCCCTCCAGACGAATATCAGCGGCGTATTCGCGCTGTCCGGCGTAAATCGCGGCGCCCATGATTTCCAGGTTAATTTGCTCGATAATAAGGGCAAGACTCTTGCATCTACCCCGTCTCAGACATTGTATTTGCACCAGGCATCGGTGCTTATCAATAATAATTGACGGTCACTTATAGCGCAGCCCCCGCACCACAGCGGTTCACAGCGAGCAGTTCATGGCAATCATGATCTGACGATTGTAACGTCTCGCGCTATAATGCACCAAAACTGTGCAAGGAGACTCGCTCGGCATGCAGCTTCCCGAGTTCGACACCCAACAACTGGTTAACAGCCTGAATACAGCGCTGGTTATTATCGACAGGGAATTGCGGATTGTGTTTATCAATCACGCAGGCGAAGCCTTGTTTGAGACCGGCACTAAGCACTTGTTGGGACATCCGCTAAACGACTTTTTTATGCCCGGCGTAATTGACGAGGCGCGCTTACGGGCCGCTTTTCGCAAAGGTGAAGACTTTACCGAAAATGAAGTCCGGTTACTGTTCAGGGAAGACCGATGTGTACTGGCTGACTTAACCGTCAGCAACCTGAACACCGAAAACGGCCCCGGCCTGCTGTTCGAAGTGAAGAAGATTGATCAGCAAAAGCGTATTTCTCGCGAGAACATGCAACATGCGCAGCATTACGCAGCACGCGAGCTGATTAGGGGGCTGGCCCATGAAATAAAAAATCCGCTTGGTGGCATTCGCGGGGCAGCACAATTGCTGCAAAAAGAACTCAGCGAAGAGCACTGTGAGTTTACCAAGATGATTATCGACCAGTCAGATCGGCTACGAAATCTGGTCGACCGGTTGTTAGGGCCTAACTCTTTGCCGCAGTTATCGTGGAGCAACCTTCACCAGACGCTGGAGCAGGTTCGAAGCCTGATGCGCTTTGATTCCGACACACGTATCACCATTACCCGTGACTATGACCCGTCCATTCCCGACCTGCACATGGATCAGGACATGATCCAGCAAGCCGTACTGAACATCGTCAGAAACAGCGTGCAGGCGCTCAGTAACAGTCAACAGCAGGCCCCGCATATTGGGCTGGTTACCCGCGTCGAACGCCAGATGACCATCCAGGGAAAACGCCATCCGCTTGTCGCAAAAATCAAAATCGTCGATAACGGGCCAGGCATACCGCCTGACATCAAAGATACATTGTTCTACCCCATGGTCAGCAGTAAACACAATGGCTCAGGGCTGGGACTCTCTATCGCACAAACCCTCATAAACCACCATGGCGGCAAGATTGACGTCGAAAGCCGCCCCGGGCACACCGAGTTTGTTCTGTATCTTCCCATTCATCGTAAGGAGTCAGTAAATGAATAGCGAATCTGTATGGATTGTCGATGATGACAGCTCTATTCGCTGGGTACTACAAAAAGCACTGCAGGCTGCCAACATTGCCTGCTTCTGCTTTGAGAACCCCGAAGACCTACTGCTTCAGTTGAACAGCGGAAATACCCCGGAAGTTATCATTTCCGATATTCGCATGCCGCAAATGGACGGTATGACCTTACTCGAAGAGGTACACCACAGCCATCCTCTGATGCCGGTCATTATCATGACGGCACACTCTGATCTCGACAGTGCCGTGAATGCTTACCAAAGCGGTGCATTCGAATACTTACCGAAACCCTTTGATATTGATGAAGCGGTGTCACTGACGCAACGCGCCCTGGCCCATGCCCGGGAACAGTCCAACAGTCAGCAGGCATTGCCGGATGAAACCGTGACCGAGATCATCGGTGAGGCACCGGCGATGCAGGAAGTTTTCCGGGCCATTGGCCGTCTCTCCCGCTCGTCCATCAGTGTGCTGATTAACGGTCAGTCAGGTACCGGGAAGGAGCTGGTCGCCCAGGCGTTACACCGTCATAGTCCGCGGGCGGCCAACCCGTTTATCGCACTGAACATGGCGGCGATACCGGCCGATCTGGTGGAGTCAGAACTGTTCGGTCATGAGAAAGGCGCCTTCACCGGCGCACAGAATGCCCGTCAGGGCAGGTTTGAACAGGCCAATGGCGGTACCCTGTTTCTGGACGAGATCGGTGACATGCCCCTGGATGTGCAAACCCGGTTGCTGAGAGTGTTGGCTGACGGCCAGTTTTACCGCGTGGGCGGCCATCAGTCGGTGACGGTGGATGTAAGAATTATCGCCGCCACGCACCAGAATCTGGAGCAACGGGTCACCGAAGGGAAATTTCGTGAAGACTTGTTTCACCGCCTGAACGTCATCCGCATACATTTGCCGTCACTGGCTGAACGGCGCGAAGATATTCCATTGCTGGCCCGGCACTTTTTGCGCCGTGCAGCCCGCGAACTGGATGTTGAGTCAAAGAGTCTGAGTAAAGACACTGAAAAAGTGATGAGTCAGCTTGCCTGGCCCGGTAATGTAAGGCAGTTGGAAAATGTCTGTCGCTGGCTTACGGTGATGGCCAGTGGACAAGAGGTGCTACCGGGCGATCTGCCGCCCGAAATCCACAGTAATGGCCATGCCGCCACGCACACCACAGCGCGAAATGATTGGCCAACTTTGCTGGCCGAGTGGGCCGACAAACAACTGCGTGATGGCCATGTCAATATCCTCAACGACGCCATGGCCACGTTCGAAAAAATTATGCTTGAGCGGGCTCTTCATCATACCCATGGGCACAAACAGGATGCAGCCAGACGTTTGGGGTGGGGCCGCAATACCCTCACCCGAAAACTCAAAGAACTGGATGTTAATTAAGGGAGGTAAGCAGGCTGACTGCCCGCTTCGCTAGCTTTTGGTCAGAATGGTGGTCATTGCCTGATTGAACACACGAAGCCACTTCATGCTGAACTGCCCTTTTGCAGTGCGGTTCATTTCAATCACAGCCTGCTTCCTGGACATCTGGTTCTCTTTATTGTGGGCCCGTGAGTGGGTCATGGCATCGTATGTATCCAGCAGCCCAAGTAATTTGGCACCATCACAAATGTCGTCTTCCCTGAGGCCCAGCGGATAACCGCTGCCATCCATACGCTCATGATGCTGCAACACAATTTTTCGTGCTACATCCCACTGTTCAAGATGCTCCAGCAAGCGGGAACTTTTATACACATGGGAACGCATAAGGTTAAAGTCGCCGTCAGAGTATGGCTCTGTCTTATGCAGAATACGCAGTGGCATGAATGCCATGCCAAAATCATGAACGTAACAGGCGACCGCCAGCTGATCTTCCTCGATGGGACTGCCAGCCAGTTCATTGATGTACAACGCCAGCCTGGCAATTCTGTCCCCCCGACCTGACCAGTAATTGGAGCGCTGCTCGATAGTTTGCATCAGCTCACGGAAAAACAGAATATCCATTTTCTTTTCAGCACTGGTATCTTTGGGGATTGCTGATGTTGCCAGTGTCGGCGGCTTCACTTTGGTAGTATCGTCGCCGATATCCAGATCCGGGTTGAGCAACAGCACGGCATCGGCCAAAAACCTGTCATGCTCAGCGGGGTTATCTGGCGTGATGCGGCTAATCGCCAGTACCAATTGCTGGTGCAATTGCTCGTCGTAATCTGCACGTCCCGCCGACATAATCGCTTCGACAAACGCTTTTACCCGGTCCATGCTTAACAGCACCAGATCACTCATGGTACTGGTGTACTTAATCTGTCCTTTGCGCAGATAGTCCAGCAAATCTTCCACATGCTGTAACAGCGGGATCAGTGGCGAGAAATTAACTAATCCAAGATCGCCCTTTATCGTATGGATGGATCGAAACAGCGCGCGCTGTAATTCATTATCTTCGGGACGAAGTTCCAGTTCGATCAACGTTTGTTCGCTGGCTTCATACAGCTTTGTGCCACCCGCCCTGCGGTGCTTGCGTATCT
>CAZDUT010000201.1:0-5784 GCA_964508695.1 uncultured Alteromonas sp. | reverse complement strand
CACGGTCAAGCTTTCGGCCTCCCAGGAAGGCGATCATATTCTGCTTACCATACAAGATGATGGTAAGGGGATGGATCCAGAGAAACTCAAAGAAATTGCCATCAGTCGTGGCGTTCTGGATGCCGATGCGGCGGCCAGAATGTCTGATGTAGAAGCCTTTAACCTGATTTTTGCGCCAGGTTTTTCAACCAAAACGGAAATCAGTGATATTTCTGGTCGTGGCGTGGGCATGGACGTGGTGAAAACCAAAATCAACCAGCTCAACGGTACCATCAACATTGATTCGGAGATGGGCAAAGGCACCAGACTGGATATTAAAGTCCCGCTGACACTGGCCATCCTGCCGACCCTGATGATCATTGTAGGTCAACAGACCTTTGCGTTACCGCTTGGTGCGGTGAGCGAAATCATCAATATGGATATCAGTAAAACCAACACGGTGGACGGTCAGCTTACGATGATCGTGCGTTCTAAAGCCATCCCAATTTTCTATCTTCAGGAATGGCTGGTGCGTGGTGGTCCGGGTCATATAGACAAAGAAAAAGGCCATGTGGTTGTCGTGCAAATCGGTACTCAGCAAGTGGGCTTTGTGGTCGATGCACTGATTGGCCAGGAAGAGGTGGTGATTAAACCTCTCGATGCCCTTCTGCAGGGAACCCCTGGTATGGCAGGTGCAACCATCACGTCGGACGGCGGTATTGCGCTGATTCTGGATATTCCGGGATTACTCAAGCGATATGCCCGCAAGGCGTTGAAATAAATCCTGACAACATAAAGGAAAGACGAGGTCATGGTGTTTAAAGTCCTGGTGGTGGATGACTCAACCTTTTATCGCCGTCGGGTTCGGGAGATTATCGACGCTGACCGCGAATTGGAAGTGGTGGGTGAAGCGCGTAACGGAAAAGATGCGTTAGAAAAGGTGCAGTCGCTGGCTCCCGATGTGGTCACGATGGACGTGGAAATGCCGGTTATGGACGGTATCGAAGCCGTTAAAGCGATCATGGCTAAACGTCCGTTACCGATTCTGATGTTCTCATCACTGACCCATGCCGGTGCTCAGGCTACGCTGGATGCACTTGAGGCTGGGGCGATCGACTTCCTGCCAAAGAAATTCGAGGATATTGCGCAAAACCGCAAGGAAGCTGCGCAACTTCTCTGCACCAAGATTCGGTTAATCGCCCGGCGGGGGAGCGGAATTCGTCGTCCCGCACTAAGAGCAACCCGAACCTTACCGCCTACGGCCCCTAAACAGCCTTTCTTTCGCTCATCCGGATTACTCACCGGGCGCAGTGATAGTGCCCCACAAGCGACGGTATCAACGGTTAAGCGCTCAGGAAAAGCCTATCAATGTGTGATGATCGGTGCCTCTACGGGTGGACCGGTGGCACTGCAAAAAGTATTGGCTCCTTTACCAGCCAGTTTCCCGTTACCCGTACTGCTTGTTCAGCATATGCCCGGAACGTTCACCCACGCGTTTGCCGAGCGTCTTAACGCACAATGTCAATTATCAGTAAAAGAAGCCGAAGACGGTGATATTCTGCGCAGCGGCCACGCCTACCTGGCGCCGGGTGGAAAGCAAATGATGGTTGAGCAGCAAGGCAGTGTGAACCGGATCCGTATTACCGATCAGACCGGTGATGATAAGGTCAGTTACAAGCCAAGCGTGGATGTGACCATGCGCTCGGTGGCCAGGCTCTTCGGGGGCGAAGTGCTGGGTGTTATTTTAACCGGCATGGGCGCAGATGGTCGTGAAGGCAGCAGAGAACTGAAAGCAAAAGGGGCAACCATCTGGGCGCAGGATCAGGCGTCCTGTGTCGTTTATGGCATGCCTCAGGCCGTGGCATCGGCCAATATTTCTGAAAAAAGCATCAGCATAGACGATATGGGAAGTTGTATCGCTACTGAGGCGGGCTAATTGCCGTTACCTATAACCTGGAATCGATTGACGTCGTGAAGATTTGGACAATAGCAAACCAAAAAGGTGGGGTGGGTAAAACTACTACTACGGTTACGCTTGGCGGCTTACTTGCTGAGCGTAAAGGACGTGTATTGCTGGTGGATACCGATCCTCATGCATCCCTGAGCTATTATTTTGGTATTGATTCCGAAGCACTGTCGTCCTCGGTTTATGATGTGTTTGTACGCGATACACCTGCTACCGCCGACGATGTGATGGATTGTCTGTGCCCAACCAAGGTAGAGGGCATGTTTGTCTTGCCGGCCACCATGGCGCTGGCCACACTGGATCGTCAAATGGGCACGCAACAGGGTATGGGGCTGGTGCTTAAGCGAGCGCTGGCAACCGTCAGCCATGAGTTCGATTATGTGCTGCTGGATTGCCCGCCGGTGCTGGGTGTACTGATGGTGAATGCATTGGCGGCCTGTGACAAGGTGATCATCCCTACACAGACAGAATATCTGGCCCTGAAAGGCCTGGACAGAATGATCCATACGCTGGATATCATGGGAACATCTCTGAACAAGTCGTTCGATACATTGATTGTCCCTACCATGTTCGATAAGCGAACCAATGCCGCACTGGCGTCGCAGAAGCGACTGATGACAGATTACGGTGATCGCGTTTGGGAAGGCGTGATCCCGATAGATACGCATTTTCGCGACGCAAGCCAGGTGCATTTACCCGCAAACATAGAATATCCAAAGACGCGCGGCGTGTACGCGTATTCTAAGCTGCTTAACGAGCTGGAGTGCTAGGGTATGCAAAAGAAATCATCCTTTGCGCGCGAAGGGGTCATGCAGGAATATCTTGATAGTCTTCTGCGCGCTCCGGAGGATCCGGCGGATGTCACGACCAGAACGGCGAAATTGCTGGAAGATGCAGCGAAACGAATTAATGAGACATCCACCGTTGAATTACCACCGGATGAAGCCGGTGAAGCGGCTGAGGTAGCCACGCCTGACGACGAGCGCGTTGAGCAGAATGTTCGGAATATACCGGTTGAGGATGCGCAGCCAGCGCTGCAGCCGGAAGCCTCGCCAGAGGTTAACAGCACACCTGTGCAGGCCTTGCTTGATGATCAGTTTCAGGCGCTGTTTTTTAAGGTTGCCGGGCTGACGCTGGCGGTGCCATTGATCACCCTTGGTGGCATCCACCAACTTGACAAGATCGGCCCGCTGTTTGGTAAGCCGAGCTGGTTTAAGGGGGTCATGCTGCACCGCGAGGAAAAGTTAAACGTGGTGGATACCGCACAGTGGGTAATGCCGGAAAAATACGACCAAAGCCTGTCAGACGCGTTACACTATCGGTATTTGATTATGCTGGGTGAAAGCCAGTGGGGACTGGCCAGCGAAAGCCTGGTCAATACAGTCACACTGACAAAAGCCGATGTGAAATGGCGCGAAGCGCAGGGCAAACGGCCGTGGCTGGCTGGCATGGTGAAAGAAAAAATGTGCGCATTAATTGACGTATATCAGTTAATTGCAATGCTAAACAACGGCTTAGGTAGTAATGACCAGACGCCTTAGGAATGGGAGCCAGGGTTAATGAACGATAAAACTGCAAGTAATAATGCGGCTGACACTAACGATGAAATTCTTCAGTGGGTAACATACCGTCTGGGGGATGAAACATACGGCATCAATGTGATGCAGGTACAGGAAGTGCTTCGACATACCGAGATTGCCCCCGTGCCGGGTGCCCCTGATTACGTATTGGGGATCATCAACCTGCGCGGCAACGTCGTCACGGTTATCGATACCCGTGCCCGCTTTGGATTGCCATCTGCAGAGATCAACGACAATACCCGTATCGTCATTATTGAGTCCGACGAGCAGGTCGTAGGCATTCTGGTCGACAGCGTCGCAGAGGTGGTTTACCTCAAGTCTTCTGAAATCGACAGCGCGCCGAACGTAGGCACCGAGGAAAGTGCCAAGTTTATTCAGGGAGTAAGCAATCGTGATGGCGAACTGCTGATCCTGGTTGATTTGAATAAACTGCTCAGCGATGAAGAGTGGGAAGAAATTCAAAACCTGTAAAGTGACGTAGCCGGCGACACCTTGTTGACTGCGATGATGAGTAAGGTTATCTCGTTGGTCTTCAGAGGGCGTCGGCTGAGTGCATTTTGGCGGTTGGTACCTCAATACCTATGCTAACATTTTCAACGTTTCAGCTTATCATCATCGGCATTCTTGTCACGCTCGTGCTGGCAGGCGGCGCTGTGTCTGTCACCCTGTTTCGCAGGTTATCCGCCACCCGGCAAGCGCTTGAGGACGCTACCATCAGTCTGGTCTCTCTCAAAGATGCCATCAGCACGCTGCAACATCAGCAAAACGAGGATCAAACCCGGGTTGTCGTTGTCACCCGACATTTGACTGATATTGAGCAGAAGCATACTGAACTGGAAAACCAGCTTCGCGATGTAAAGCTGCAGGACCCATCCATGCGGCTTTATCAGCGTGCCGCTGAGCTGGTAAAGCAGGGGGCGACCCTGGAAGAGGTCATGGAAGCCTGCGACATACCCCGGGCCGAGGCAGAAATGCTGATCACGGTACACCGCAAATAAACGTTTGGACGTCTAGACGTAAAGATGTTGACTTCTTAACGACAATCGCCACAATAGGGATCCATCTTCCCAACCCCGGAGCTGTCATGCCGATTCGGATCCCAGAACAACTCCCCGCTCAGGGCGTCCTGTCAGGTGAAAACATATTCACGATGGACAGTGGTCGTGCTGCGTCACAGGATATACGTCCCCTCGAGGTGGGAATTCTTAATTTAATGCCCAACAAGATTGCCACCGAGGTGCAGTTGCTGCGTCTGTTGTCGAACACACCGCTGCAAATTAATGTTGATTTAATACGCATTGATAATCAGGCTCCGAAACATACACCGCAATCACACATGGATGCCTTCTACCACGCATTTTCCGATGTTGCCGATAAAAAATATGACGGCCTGATCATTACCGGTGCCCCGTTGGCGATGCTGGATTTCGATCAGGTCAAGTACTGGGATACCATGACCACGATTTTTGACTGGGCACAGCGTCACGTGCAGTCAACGTTATACCTGTGCTGGGCGGCACATGCTGCGATGTATCATTTTTATGATGTCCGTCGCAGTCTGCTTGACAATAAATATTCCGGTGTGTTTGCGCATCGGGTAAAAGCCCCCAATAATGAGCTGCTACGCGGCTTCGATCCGGAGTTCTACGCGCCCCATTCACGCTTCGGCCATATCGACACAACGTCCTACGAACAGGTCGACGGCTTAGATGTTATTGCCGAGTCTGACGAAGTGGGCGCCTATGTGGTGGCGTCGGAGGATAAGCGCATGGTTTTTGTTACCGGACACCCGGAATACGACGCGACGACACTTCATGATGAGTATCTGCGGGATTTGGCCAGTGGCGATGAGACGGCCATACCGAAAAACTACTACCATGGCGATGATCCCAACGCGGATATTATGGTGCGCTGGCGCTCTCATGGTAGTCTGCTGTTTACGAACTGGCTGAATTATTATGTCTACCAGACCACCCCCTTTGACTTAAACCAGCTGGCAATAAAGGCCCAGCCACGAAAGGGAAGCAAATGAGCAAGACCGTGAAACAACAATTCTTAGAGGCGGCCAAAAAGCGTATTCTGGTGCTTGATGGCGCGATGGGTACCATGATCCAGCAGCATGCGTTGCAGGAGTCGGATTACCGCGGCGCCGAGTTTGCTGAATGGTCCTGTGATGTAAAAGGCAATAATGACTTACTGTCTGTCACCCAGCCCGACCTTATCTATCAAATTCATTGCGATTACCTCGACGCGGGCGCG
>CAZDUT010000200.1:0-5871 GCA_964508695.1 uncultured Alteromonas sp. | reverse complement strand
TCGGCATACGCCTGGTAGAACTCAAGCATGGTGAATTCAGGATTATGCCGCGTCGACAGGCCTTCATTGCGGAAGTTACGGTTGATTTCAAACACCCGTTCAAACCCACCAACAACCAGACGTTTAAGATACAGTTCCGGCGCGATACGCAGGTACATGTCGATGTCCATGGCATTATGGTGCGTCACAAATGGCTTAGCCGTTGCACCGCCAGGGATCACCTGCAGCATCGGCGTTTCCACTTCCATATAGTCTCGGCTGGTCAGGTACTGGCGGATGCCATTAATGATTTTACTGCGGATACGGAAATTTTCACGGGTCTGCTCGCTGGTAATTAAGTCCACGTACCGCTGACGGTACTTGGTTTCCTGATCTGCCAGCCCATGGAATTTTTCAGGTAACGGGCGCAGTGCTTTGGTCAACAGTTCATAACGTTCCATGTGCACATACAAATCGCCCTTGCCGGATTTGGTCAGCATGCCGGCAACACCGATAATGTCACCAATATCCAGAGCCCCGTATTTTGCTTTAATTTCTTTTTGCGTGTCTTTGCTGGCATACGCCTGAATGCGTCCCGTCATATCCTGCAGCAACAAAAACGGACCGCGCTTGGCCATGACACGTCCAGCAATGCTCACCTGGGTAGCTTCACTTTCCAGCGTCTCTTTTTCTTTATCACCGTAGGCATCCTGCAGTTCCTGCGCGTAATTTTCGCGACGGAAGCGGTTAGGGAAACCATTAGCCCGGCACTGCTCACGGATGGCGCTCAGTTTTGCCCGGCGCTCGGCAATCAATTTATTATCGTCGGTTTGTTGGTCTGTCATAACCTGTTCACTTAAACGTTGTTCGAATTACAGTCCCGATTTCAGGCTGGCTTCAATAAATTTATCTAAATCACCGTCGAGTACCGCCTGAGTATTACGCGTCTCTACGCCGGTGCGCAGGTCTTTAATGCGTGAGTCGTCAAGCACGTACGAGCGGATTTGGCTGCCCCAGCCGATGTCGGACTTATTGTCTTCCAAAGCCTGTTTTTCAGCGTTTTGCTTTTGCAACTCAAGCTCAAACAGCTTGGCTTTTAACTGCTTCATGGCCTGGTCTTTGTTTTTATGCTGCGAGCGGTCATTCTGGCACTGCACCACGATGCCGGTCGGCTCATGGGTAATACGTACCGCTGAATCGGTCCGGTTGACGTGCTGCCCCCCGGCACCCGATGCCCGGTAAGTGTCAATGCGCAGATCAGAGGGGTTGATATCGATATCAATATCGTCATCCACCTCCGGATAGACAAACGCAGAAGAAAACGATGTATGACGACGGTTACCCGAGTCAAAGGGAGACTTGCGCACTAAACGGTGCACGCCGGTCTCGGTGCGTAGCCAGCCAAAAGCATACTCGCCCTCTACCCTAAGCGTGGCACTTTTGATCCCGGCGACGTCGCCGTCGGACACTTCAATCAGCTCAGTCTTAAACCCATGTGCTTCGCCCCAGCGCAGGTACATTCTCAGCAGCATATTCGCCCAGTCCTGGGCCTCGGTTCCACCCGAGCCGGCCTGGATATCGACATAGCAGAAACTGGCGTCATTCGGTCCGGAGAACATACGGCGGAATTCCAGCTTTTCAAGCTGCTTAACCAGCTCGTCCAGCTCGCTTTTCGCTTCTTCAAAGGTTTCCTCGTCTTCGGCTTCAACGGCCAGCTCAAGCAACCCTTCTACATCCTCTACTCCCTGATCCAGCGTGTGGATAGTATCGACAATCTGCTCAAGGGCGACTTTTTCTTTGCCCAGTGCCTGTGCCTTGTCCGGATCGTTCCAGACATCGGGATCTTCCATTTCCCGGTTTACTTCTTCTAATCGCTCTGACTTTAGATCAAAGTCAAAGATACCCCCTGAGCGCGTCGGTGCGCTCGCGGATGTCTTCAATTGACTGTTTAACAGGATTTACTTCAAACATAGTCCGCTTTGGTGTTAATTGGATAAGACCGCGGATGTTACCGAATTTGAGGAAATTTTGATAGCCGCAAGGCGACAATTCTTACGAAAGGACCGGTCAGTGACGGCGCACTGACCGTAAGTACTAAGGATATTAGTTGCCAGCCACTTTCTGTGTCATTTGGGCGGTGTCGCGCCCTAAGTTTTTCAGCAACTTAATGGTCTTCTCATCGGTAAGCGTGCCGCTGTCATCTACCAGGTCGCCCGCTTTAGCCACAGAGCGTTGATTCGGCAGCACCATGGTGCCGATGTTTTCCAGCAGTGTGCGCAGCGCAGCCATTGCCCGCATACCGCCAAGTCCTCCGGGTGACGCAGCCATGATCCCAGCCACTTTACCTTTATACGCTTCAAGAGGCTTTTCCCCCTCTTCCATCCGTGATGCCCAGTCGATGACATTTTTTAACAGTGCCGGGTAGCTGGAATTATATTCGGGCGTTGCAATAAGAAACCCGTCATGAGATTTCAGCAGTTCTTTGAAAGCCTTCGCATTGTCATGGATCCCCTGCTCACTTTCATAATCTTCGTTAAAGATTGGCATTTCATAGTCTGCCAGGCTGATCAGAGTAACCTCAGCACCGGCTTCACGCGCGCCTTCTACAGCCACATCCAGGATCGCCTGGTTAAACGAACCGTTGCGGGTACTTCCTGCAAATGCCAGCAGTTTAGTCATCACTTATTCCTTCTTGTTTGTGTTCTTATGCATCGACGTGAGTACCGTACTCTTCGCCGTTACCTGTAAGGGATACGAAAAAGGCAGTGAATTGCTCACTGCCTTTGGTTAATCCTGTGTAATCTACCTTGCTACATCTTCTCGAGGGTTTCAATACCAAGCAGTGTCAGTCCCTGCTTCAGGGTGCGGGAAACCAGTGCTGACAGCGCCAACCGACTGTGTTTCACCGCCTCATCGGTACCTGGTTTGAGAATGGGACAGGCCTCGTAGAACGTCATAAAAGCACTGGCAACATCATACAGGTAAGTACACAGTACGTGTGGCGTGGCATCCCGCGACACGGTGCCAATGACTTCCTCAAACTGCATCAGCAGTACCGCCAGGGCGTGTTCCTGTTTTTCAACCAGCCGGATATCACAAGGCAGGTTGTCCAGCCCCATGCCCGCCTTCCTGAACAGGCTGCGCACCCGGGTGTAGGCATATTGCAGATAAGGCGCGGTATTGCCCTCAAAGCTGAGCATGCTGTCCCAGCTAAACATATAGTCGGTAGTACGGTTCTTATTCAGATCTGCATATTTGACCGCACCGATGCCAACAATACGTGCAACCTCATCAAGCTCGTCTGCAGTGAGATCGGTATCCCGCTCTGCAAGCAATGACCTTGCCCGTTCCACCGCCTCATCCAGCAGTTCAACCAACTTCACCGTGCCGCCACTACGGGTTTTAAACGGTTTACCGTCACTGCCCAGCATCATGCCGAAAGGGCAATGCTCATAGGTTTGCTCATCCCGCATAAAGCCGGCTTTGCGCCCGACAATTTCGGTTTGCTTAAAGTGCAATGCCTGGCGCGCATCGGTAAGGATAAGTGTGCGATCGGCGCCCAGCGTCTGACTACGGTAACGCATCGCAGCCAAATCAGTAGTGGCATACAAATAGCCACCGCCAGACTTCTGCACGATATACACTGCAGGGTTGCCTTCTTTATCGGCCAGCTCAGGAATAAATACTACCTGGGCCCCCTGATCTTCTACCGCAATCCCTTTCTCTTTCAAATCGGCGACAACATTGGAGAGGTCGTGATTATACGCCGACTCACCCATAATATCCTTGCGGGTCAGGCTGACATTGAGCTTGTCATACACTTCTTCACTGTGCTGAATTGAGACATCAATGAATTTCTCCCACAGTGCCAGACACTGCTTGTCACCGCCCTGCAGCCGCACCACATACTCACGGGCACGATCGGCAAACCCTTCTTCCTCATCAAAACGCACTTTGGCCGCGCGGTAAAAGTCTTCGAGATCTGACAGCGCCGTTTCGGCTACCTCATTTTCAAGCTTGTCAGACAGGTGCGCCAGCAACATACCAAACTGTGTCCCCCAGTCGCCCATATGGTTCTGGCGTACAACGCTGTGCCCGAGAAACTCCAGAACCTTGACCACGGCATCACCAATGATGGTGGTGCGCAGGTGGCCCACATGCATCTCTTTTGCCAGATTTGGTGAGGAATAATCGACAACCACGGTTTGTTCTGGTGCTTTAGCCACCCCAAGACGGGGGTCGTGCAGTGCCAGTTCGCACTGATTGGCCAGCCAACTGTCAGAGAGGTGCACGTTGATAAATCCGGGGCCTGCCACTTCCAGCTTATCTGCCACATCGCTGAGTTTTACCGTTTCGACAATTTTTTCCGCAATATCCCGGGGCTTTTGTTTAAGCTGCTTCGCCAGCGCCATGGCACCGTTAAACTGGTACTCACCGAACTCAGGACGAGCGCTGCGTGAAACCGGTGTAGGGGCGTTTTCAATGCCCATCTCGGTCAGCGCCTCACTAAAGCGGCTGACCAGTAATGCGTGTATATTCATAGCGTTTAAATGCCTAGTGTTCGCGTGTATGCGTAAATTCAATATCCGGGTAGCGTTCCTGCGCCAGTTGCAGGTTAACCGCTGTGGGCGCAATGTAGGTAAGGTTATCGCCCCCATCAAGCGCCAGATTCACCTCTGCCTTACGACGGAATTCATCCAGTTTGCGCTCATCGTCGCTGTACACCCAACGCGCTGTATTCACGTTGATGTGTTCATACAGTGCATCAACGTTATACTCGGCTTTGAGTCGCGCCACCACAACATCAAACTGCAGGACGCCAACCGCGCCAACGATCAGGTCATTATTTGCCAATGGACGGAAGACCTGTACCGCGCCTTCTTCAGAGAGCTGGATCAGGCCCTTCAGCAGTTGCTTTTGCTTCAAAGGATCGCGCAGACGAATACGTTTGAACAATTCCGGAGCAAAGTTCGGAATGCCGGTAAAACGTGAGCCCTGCCCGGAGGTAAACGTATCACCAATGCGTATCGTACAGTGATTGTGCAGACCGATGATCTCACCGCCATACGCTTCTTCAAGCAGCGCCCGGTCACCGGCCAGAAAGGTCAGTGCATCGGAAATCCGGATGTCTTTGCCAATCCGGGCATGGTGCATTTTCATCCCCTTCTCGTATTTCCCCGACACGATGCGGCAAAATGCGATACGGTCACGGTGACGCGGATCCATGTTGGCCTGAATTTTAAATACAAAACCACTGAAGCCATCGTTGTCTGCTTCGATGCGGCCATCTTCGGTTTCCCGGCCCTGTGGTGCAGGAGCCCAGTCCACCAGGCCATCAAGCATATGATCGACACCAAAGTTACCTAACGCCGTACCAAAGAACACCGGCGTAAGCTGCCCGTTCAGGAACAATTCCTTATCGAATTCATTGGATGCCCCCATGACCAGTTCCAGCTCTTCGCGCAGTTCATTGGCATAGGCTTCACCGACGGCTTCATCAAGTTCAGGGTTGTCCAGTCCTTTAACAATCCGTACATCCTGAATAGTGTGTCCCAGGCCACTCTTGTACAGAATGGTTTCGTCACGATGAATGTGGTACACCCCTTTGAAATTCTTACCGCTGCCAATCGGCCAGGTAATCGGCGCGCACAGGATATCCAGCTCGGTCTCGACCTCATCCAGCAATTCCATCGGGTCGCGGATATCCCGGTCAAGTTTGTTCATAAACGTCAAAATAGGCGTATCGCGAAGTCGCGTGACTTCCATAAGCTTACGGGTACGGGCCTCAACACCTTTCGCCGCATCGATCACCATCAGACAGGAATCCACCGCCGTCAACGTCCGGTAGGTATCTTCAGAGAAATCTTCGTGCCCCGGGGTATCCAGCAGGTT
>CAZDUT010000199.1:0-5871 GCA_964508695.1 uncultured Alteromonas sp. | reverse complement strand
CTCCTTACCTCCACCACACGTCATAATCGCAAACTGTTTAAATTGAGGTGAATACCCCCAGCGGTCATCCATATACGCCACGTCTTCCGTTAGCATGTTCGCATATTCCTGTTGATTACAATCACCAAATTCGTTGGCGAAAATACGTTTATCCGCAGCTTTTATTTGCGCCTCTAGCTCAGCCTGCGTAAGCTCACTGAGCTGCTTTACAGGGGCAGCATTCACGCTCGCGGCTAGCGCCAGACACAAGCCAGATAACCATCCTTTGGTCTTCATTGATAACTCTCCGTTTATATTGCTGTAAGTGAAAGCTATGTAGCGTCATTGGGTTCCCGGCCGAGGCTCGGCCGCAAAGTCAGAAGGTGTATGTAAGGTACCAAAGCGCATTACGTAGTATAGGTCGAGAAATGCTGACACCGATTCGCCGGGGTCGCTATTAAGCACCAGCAAATCAGCATTTTTTCCCACTTCAAGTGAGCCAAGCTGAGACGCGACTCCCATAGCATGCGCGCCATTTTGGGTACTCATAACGATAAGATCGCGAGGGTCAATCCCCGCCTTCTCTAGCAGCGCCAATTCAGAATGAATCGCCGGGCCATGAAAAGCGCCGGGGTTACCAGCGTCAGTCGCAGTAGCCACTTTCACACCCGCTTCATGAAGCCGCTTGACATTGAGTGCAGCAATCATCGATGTTCCGGCTGCAGCCACCAACGTAGATTTTAAGCGTTCTTGTGCGCCTTCGTAGTTAAAGTAGGGCTGAAATTCGGCAAATCCCTCACGGAGAAGCGCTTTAGTGCGAGCACCGATACAGTGGTTTGGGTCATTGAATTGGGGAGGATTGTCCAGATACAAGTCTGCGTTAAGCAACGCACCGAGTTGATATATTGCAGCGGTGGTTTGATAAACAACCTCTGTACGTTGTGCCAGTTTGATAAACTCCGGGTCCACCATTTTATCCGACACCGAATGCACCAGAACTTCTGCTCCAGCTCGCAGTGCGGCTTTGGCTTCGCGCAATGTCTCGGCATGGACAATAAAGCGCTGTCCGGCTTGCTTCGCCCACTTTCCTACGTCCCGAAGCCTTGCGTCCATTCTATCCTGATGCTCCGCGGGTACAGGAATGTACCAGACTTTCAACGCGGCCGCGCCCGTGGACGCGACTTGCTCCACACTTTGTTTAGCCTGTTTATCACTGTCTATCGGCAGAAACTCATGGGTTCCCTGATACTGTTGATGAGCCAGCACGAACTCGCCACCACTGCTCATGCTATGGGTCAGTAAGGGGCCCGCAGCGACATAGCGGGGCTGATGAGCATTTGCAATAGAGCCTTGTTGTAGTTCGGTGGTCCACTCAAACCCGCCGACATCCATCACCGCGGTAATGCCAGAACACAAATAGCTGCGATCAAAGTTAATGGTGTTATTTTTCAGGTAACGTTGCGCGTCAGCCAGCGCATAATATTCTTGTATTTTTGGCCAACTCTGACGGGTGTCGTACCATCCACTGGCTGCGTAATGGACATGCGCATCTATCAAGCCCGGTGTAATATATTTTCCGCTGACGTCGATGTGTTTTGCGGATGAGGAAACCTTACAGTCATCACCGACGCAATATATTTTTCCATTATCTACTACGATGACCGAATCAATGAGCGGGGGAGCGCCGGTGCCGTCATAAACCGTCGCACCAGATAACACCACCTGATCGGCAATGCACATTTGCGTCCACAAGGTAATAAGTAAAAAAGCGATAAGTCTCATACTTCTCCTCCTTGATAGTACCTGAGACTGGTGCGCTACAGGTAAGCCCAACCTGTAAGCCTGTACTCTGTAACAGCATAAAAAATATTATTAAATAATTAGCACTATAGTTAAAAAATTGCCAGGCGGTAGCTGAACCCGTGGAATAGGCCGGTAGCAAATTCATTTAATCCGGCAACGCCGCCACAGGTTACCCAGCCTCATTTCAGTTTTTCAATATGGTTTTCAGACCGATACGCGCCTAAACGATGCTCCTTCATTGCCAGGCTCGTCAGAATTCTGGAACAAAAAAGGGAGAGGTTTGCGCCTCTCCCTTTTCACTTAGTATCGGGTGATAACCCTGTCGAAGTTTAGTTGTTCAGCGTAACCCGGCCACTCACGGTCGATACTTCGACCTGGGCGCCACCGCCATTGTGCTCAAACTCCAGCCAACGACGGGGGCCGTATTTGGCCTTCTGCATTTCGGCGTCGGAAATGTTGTTCACAATCCGGCCACCGGCGTGTGCTTCAATATCAAAGCGTGCCGCAACGTCGGACTGAAAATTAAGGGTAATACTGCCGCCGACAGACGACGCCCGTACATCCCCCTTTTTGCTTAGGACAAGATCTGCCTCTACACGACCATTCACCGTCTCAATGTTGAGATCGTCGACGGTTTTCATGGCCAGCTTTATGTTGCCGTTGACCGACTCAACCCACACTTCCGGACTGGTGGAGCGAATATTAATGTTGCCATTGACCGATGAAAAGCGGGCGTCACTGTCGCTTTGATGATCGCCGTAAATATCACCGTTTACCGTAGAGATATCAACGTCACCAGCAATATTGCCAACATCAATATCACCGTTTACGGCCTCCAACGACACCCTTCCCTGTACATTACGAGACGCAATTTTGCCGTTGACTACTTCGACATCTACTTCATTATTCAGATCGCGCAGTGCTACATTGGCATTGATCGACGTATAATACACTTTACTGCCTCGGGGCACATAAATGGTGAGATCATCACCTTCATTGCTGCGCCAGTCACGCCAGTCCCGTCCCCGGCGGTCAGTATCGACCTCGAATACCACGTTGTCCCCGTTTTTTTCAAAAACGATTTCGTCGGTATTGTCACCTACCTCCCCGGTGATTTTCACTTCGTTTTTATCCCAGCCAATAATTTCGGCCTTACCGCTCATGTGCTCAATTTCCACATTAGGGCTGTCTGAGGTCTCGGTGCTGCGCTCTACAGGTTCTCCCGCCACAGCGGCCTGACATAACAGCACCAAACTCAATCCGGTCAGCCAGTGACGATAAACACTGCGTTTCTTTGTTACTGGTAACGTTTTCATAACTGCTTCACCTTTTTGTTAAATTCGTTGCCACTTCGGCGCATGCACGCGCTCAATCAGAGCAATTTGCTGCTGGTAAACGTTCTGCAGCATTCTGAGTAGCGCCGGGTTATCCGGGTCCTGCTCCAACGCCGCTTTAATCGCACTGGCGGCGTCATCTAACTCTGCCAGCTGTTGCTGCCAATTATCGGCCAGTGCCGGCGTGTCGGTATACTCCACCAACAGCGCCTGCTTCTGTTGCTCATGCTGATCGCTGAGCGCTTTGACCAGGGCTTCACCTGTGACACTTTGCGGCCCTGTCTGCGTGGGTGGCTGTTGTAAGCCATACCAACTCACCAGCGCAACCAGGGCGACACAGGCCGCCATGGCAGCCCAGACGGCCGGACGACGCGATGCGGTGTTATGCGCGGCTGATTCGTTTTCAATCGCCAGTGATACGCCCCGCCATAAATCGCGCTCGGGCTGCTTTTCTTTAGGAAGCGCATCAATCTGCTCATCCAGCGCTTTGTCAAAACTATTCTTCGTCATAACCCATCCACGCTTTTAGAAGTTGCCTGGCACGATGAAACTGTGCCTTACTTGATCCCACTGCCATGCCCAACATGTTGGCAATGTCATCGTGCCGATAACCTTCAATGGCATGCAGTACAAAGACCATCCTCGCCCGCTCCGGAAGTCGCAGGATGAGCGCTTCCAGATCAATACTGTGGGTTTCAGCGGGTGCGGCCTGATGCTGTGCATCCGACTCTTCAATATTGAACATGCGCTGAAACCAGCCCCGTTGTTTACGCATATAGCTGACTGTGACGTTGGCGGCGACGCTGTGTAACCAGGTTGAAAACCGGCTTTGCCCATTAAAGTTGCCAATTTTCCGCCACAGCTGAATAAACACTTCCTGTGTGGCATCTTCGGCCAGCGCGGTATCGCCTGTCAGCCGGTAGCACAAGCCATAAACCCGCTTCACATGGGCGTCATAGAGCTGGTGATACGCCAGTGTATCGCCGTCTTTTGCTGCATCTATCAGTGTCTGCTCTCTGGCGCGGGTGAAGGCCTCCTGGGCATCCACCACGGTGCAGGGCGACTGTTCCATAGCTGATGTTTCCACTGTTATGCACCTTAAATACAGGGCATCTCATTGTTTGTTGTAAGGTTAGTCGTAGCCTATGTCACAATGGTTTAAAGCACCAAAAAAACTTTTTGCTGGCTAATTGGCTGCTTCTTCGCAGCACCTTTGCGTATACCAGGCATTGAGTCACTATAGACTTATTCGCATCTTCCCCTAGTATGTAACTGCAACCCCTCAAGGAGTGATGGCATGAATATTCACAGCCTTTTTGCAGGCAAACCCGCGCCCTTCGGGCCGCGTGGCGCACCGAGCAGCATAGTTAAGTACCCGGTAAGCACCATCCGTGTGCACAAAGCGCACACCGAAGAAGATGAACAGGGCAATAAAAAACTGCACGGCGGCGTTGAAAAAGTGCTGCATCAGTACAGTTTGCAGGGGTACGAGTTATTAAATGAAACCTATCCGCAGGGCGCCTTTGCGCCTGGCACCATCGGTGAAAACCTGCTCGTGGCCGAAATGGACGACAGCAACGTCCATATCGGCGACTGCTATCTGATGGGCGATGTGCATCTGCAGGTTAGCGCACCGCGCGCGCCCTGCAACAAAATATCCCACCGATACCGCATTGCTAACCTTGACCGGTTTGTCGGTGCACATGGCATTACGGGTTGGTATTACCGGGTGATACAACCAGGTATTTTGCATGAAATGGACGAAGTCATGCTGGTTTCACGTCCTGACCATACACTGACCATCGCAGCATTGATGAAAGGTATTGTGGGCAGGGACAAAGCCATCGCCGAATCCGGATTGGGAATCCGCGAACTCGATCCCGAATGGCACGACAAGTGCCGGCGAATTCTGAACGGATAGGTTAAATTCGGTCTGGCAGGCACAAAAAAAGCCGCAACGAATGCGGCTTTTTCCGGACTTTAACACTAATCAGTCACCCTAGTTAAGTGACTAATTCAAAGCATCACTTACGCTTCGGCGATAATGATCACTTTGATTGACGTAGTTACGTCAGAGTGCAATTGCAGGTCGATATCGAACTCACCGGTTTCACGCAGTGTGCCCGCTGGAAGACGAACTTCAGACTTCTGCACTTCAACACCTGCCGCAGTAATTGCGTCAGCGATGTCACGTGTACCGATAGAGCCGAACAGTTTGCCTTCTTCGCCTGCAGGTGCAGCGATAGTGACTTCGCCCAGCTCATTGATTTTCTCTGCACGTGCTTCAGCAGCAGCCAGCTCTTCAGCGATTTTCGCTTCCAGCTCGGCACGGCGTGCTTCGAATTTTTCAACGTTATCTTTAGTTGCAGGAACTGCTTTGCCCTGAGGGAAAAGGAAGTTACGTGCAAAACCAGATTTTACTGAGACTTGGTCGCCCAGACCGCCAAGATTGGCGATTTTATCTAACAGGATGATTTCCATCGATGTTACCCCTTAATCTTCGCCAATTACTTGTGTGAGTCAGTGTACGGAAGCAGTGCAAGGAAACGTGCACGCTTGATTGCTGAAGACAGCTGACGCTGATACTTCGCACTGGTACCGGTAATACGGCTAGGGACAATCTTACCGCTCTCTGTCACATAGTTTTTCAGAGTAGCGATATCTTTGTAATCAATTTCTGTTACGCCTTCTGCAGTGAAACGGCAGAACTTACGACGTCTGAAAAATCGAGCCATGGTAGTTCTCCTTACGCGTT
>CAZDUT010000198.1:0-5883 GCA_964508695.1 uncultured Alteromonas sp. | reverse complement strand
CGCGGTGTTATCGAATCGTTTGCCGACGGACGTATTACCGATACCGGGCCGCTCACCACTAAACGCATGGAAACCTTTGATGAAGAAATTTTGGAAAGAAGCATTGATTTCATGGAGCGGGCTGTAAAAGCAAACAAACCATTTTTTATTTGGCATGCTCCCAGCCGGATGCATGTTTATACGCATCTGAAGCCCGAAAGTCGCCACCTGGCCACGCATATAAGCTCAGAGGAAGATGTATTTGGAAGTGGGTTATTGGAACATGACGGCCACGTGGGTCAACTGCTGGATAAACTGGATGAGCTGAACATTGCCGACAATACCATAGTAATTTATACCACCGATAATGGCCCGGAGCAGACCTCATGGCCCGATGCGGGTACCACCAAGTTTCGCGGTGAGAAAATGACCACATGGGAAGGAGGTGTTCGGGTACCTTTTTTAGTTCGCTGGCCAAAAAGCATTCCGGCCGGACTAAAACTGAATGGGATTTCATCGCATGAGGACGTGTTCCCGACGATTGCCGCTGCAGTCGGGCAGCCAAACTTACATGAGGCAATGAAAAAAGAGTTTAACGTCTACATTGATGGTGTGAACAACCTCGACTACTGGCGCGGCGAGGCGGACGAGTCTGCGCGTAACCACATCTTCTATTATTATGAATCTCAGTTAACCGCATTGCGTGTGGGCCCATGGAAACTGCACTTTGCCACTAAGCCTGGGGGGCGGTATTACGAAGATTTAGTATCTCATACCATGCCAAAACTGTTTAACTTACGCAAAGATCCCATGGAGCACTATGACGGCGATACCGGCTTTCATTTAATCATGCGTAAGAGTTGGGTAATACAACCAGCAATTTCGTTGCTCACGGCCCACATAAAGACTTTTGAGGAATTTCCACCACGCCAGGAAGCGGCCTCGCTGAACCTGAACGAGGCGATTCAAAAGGCCAGATCGGCAGCATCAACCCGTTAACGGCGCGCCCATCAGGCATCGTTACCTGATGGGCATATCTCATTGCCCCTGATTGATGTACTCAAGAAGTTGTAATTGTTCAATTAATTTTCGCATTTGAGGATCATCGGGGGCCAGCTTTGCTAGGTTGCGGGCATAGGCCATGGCTTGTGGGTAGGCCTTTTTCTCAATATATAGCTGCGCCAATACATAGTTGATATCAAACTGATTCGGCTTAAGCGCATGGGCACGTTCGAGTTGTATGAGCGCCGCGTCAGTTTCCCCCTGCTCTTTAAGCAGCAGTCCGTAGGTAAATTTGTGTCCCGCATTGCCAAACTGCGCAGAGCGTCGTAAGTGCTCACCGGCTTGAACACGATTATTATCCCGTATCCAGCTCATTGCCAGCGCATAATTGATATCGGGATCATCAGGGGCAATTGACTGAGCACGCATTAACACGCTCCGCGCCGGTTTCTCACTGCCCTGCCGTCTGAGCAGATCAGCCAAATTGATGTAAGCAGGTAAGTAAATAGGCTCTACCTCCAGCGCCTTTCGGTAATGATGTTCAGCTTGCTGGTATTGATGTAGATCGAGGGCCAGATTACCGAGGTTGGTGTGACTGTAACCACGCTCCGCATGGTATTGCTCCGTCTGACGGTACTCGTCCACGGCTTGTTGCAATATCTGCATTTGCGTATCGGAGAGATTCGCTCTATGGGCAGGACTCAGCATCGCGGCCACGGCACGCGCCGCTCCAACGCGAATAGTTAACCGCGAATCAATGAGCAGGGGCGCCAGCAATTCGTATCGTAACGGCATGGGGTAGGCACGCGCGGCACTTATGGCTCCCAGCCGCTTAAGCGGCTCCTTCTCGCGTACGGCTCGCTGAATGGCTATAAGCGCGTTCTGATCAGCAAAGCTCTCCATGCGAGCCAGTGCTGAGGCGCGAATTATGTCGTTGTATTGACTGTCCTGAGCGATCCGGGACAGCATTTCTGATGCTTTCGGCAGCCCCTGGTCCGCGGCATGAAACGCTTGCGAAAAATGTGGCTGACCGATGTGTTTCGAGTTAGGGTGCCAGCGTTTAATTGCAGTTACGGCCCATTGTGCCGATTTGTCCTGGTGACAGGTTGTGCAGACATTTGGCGCCTCTGTCTCGAGTGTAAGATCTGGACGGGGAATACGCAGGCTATGATCACGTCGGGGATCCACCGCCATATAAGTGGTGGCTGGCATATGGCAGTCAACACACTGACTGCCCGGACCCGCCAAGGGATGGCCATGGTGCTGGGGGGTGTCAAATTTGCTGGCCGCATGACACTGATTACAGGTCTGGTTGCCTTTGAACTTAAGTTCGCCCGAGTGTGGGTCATGGCAGTTGCTGCAGGTGACGCCCGCGGCGTACATTTTGCTCTGCAGAAACGACCCCCACACATAAACTTCTTCGAGGATTTGCCCGTCCACATGGTAGAGCGGTGAGGTTAATAACGCGACGCTGTATGTGTCCCAAAAACCACGCGTACCCTGACGGTCCTGGAGCTGCTGCCTGCGGGCGTGACAGGTTGCACAAACTTCTATTTGTTTTGAAGGCTGAGCGTCTGCCACGCTCTCAATGAGGGAGTCTGCTTTATCTTCTGCCGGAAGCACGCCGGGGGCAAGTGAGTGTGAAAATCCCTTGTCAGGCATATTCTTGGTCCCCTGCGCCCACACAAGGTGTTGCCGGGCATCTCCGTGACAGGCCTGACAACTGACGTTAATTTCCTGAAACTCCGAGTTGAACTGCTGTGTGTCTGCCGAAAAGTTTTTCTTAAACCCGGTGCTGTGGCAGTCAGCACACATATGGTTCCAGTTCTGCCCCATCTGGCTATGATGGAACTCCTGCGTGGGCTGCTGATCGTGCAAAACAAACCATCGCTGACCACCTTCTGATTTTTTTCGGCCGTCCCAGGCCAAAGGAATGAACTGAAATTTGCCAGGTTCAACTTCGGTTAGGTACTGCTGGAGAGGGTGGACCCCAAAGGTATAGTGAATTTTCTCCTTACTTTTGTTGCCGTGCTTGTCCTGGCTGACCAGCCAATACTGATTATTCTCTGTCACCAACGAAAATGTCATTGTTCGATCGTGAATCGCTGTGCCGGAAAAGTCACCGAGGACAAATTCTGGCGTGGCCTCATTCATCGCCCTGAAGTGGTGGGATTGTTGCCAGCGCTGTACCTGTGTCTGATGGCAAGCCTTACATGCCTGATCCGCCAGCACGGGACTGAACAAAAGAAAACAGATACTGAAAATAATGCCGCGCGCGACGGAAGTGAAATACATTCTTTTTAGGCCTGAGCTTACGGTGTTCATTGTTAATTAAGCTAAAATGCAGCTTTTAAACTAATAGTACAAAGATAGCGTTAAACCACCCTCATCCTGCTAAATTTATTTATTTCATTTTTGCTTATGCCTGCGTAATTGCGTCTACACTTTCTTTATCCGCCAATTAACTGCTTGTTTAGAGTGAATTAATTTAAGGCCTTCAATGTAACCTCGCCGCGCTGTGACAGCGCGGGTAACAAGCGTGGAAAGTGAGAATAAAGCAGGGATTTCTCCCTGTTATATTTGGAGTGTCGCGATGACTTTACAGCGATTAATCGACGAAATTTCGGTATTAAGCGTATTTCTGGCTCTCGCGGTCGGAGCCTTACTGATCTTTGAATTGGGGTACCGGCATGGGCGCTGGTGGCAAACGCGCACCCCCGAAGAAAGAGAAGGCCCAACGGCAATGATTGTCGGCTCTTTGCTGTCGTTAATGGCGTTTTTACTGGCTATCACAATGGGGATGGCATCAGATCGCTTTAACACACGCCAGGCATTGGTACTTGAAGAGGCCAACGCGATCAGTACCACATTCTTACGTGCAGGTTTACTACCTGAGCCTGAATCGGCAGCGATCAAGGATCTCTTACGTCGTTATGCGTCGTTACGAACCGGCGCCCATGACGCAGGGGTGGTGCAACAAAGGATAGCAGACTCCGCCAGTCTGCAAACTGAACTGTGGTTGATTACCGAAAAAATAGCCAGGCAAATCCCTGACTCCAGAACGCTGCCGCTTTTCATTGATGCATTAAATCAAACCTTCGATCTTCATGAAATGCGCATTACGGCAGGGATTTATGCCCGTGTTCCCATCTCTATTATTATCCTGCTCTTGCTAGGCGCGATGCTGACAATGGGCATGGTTGGTTATAATGCGGGCCTTACGCGACAGCGAAGTCCTCTGACGGTGTTGGTGCTGGTGGGAGTGCTGTCTGCCGTCATCACGTTGGTTATCGATCTTGACCGCGGACAGGATGGCTTTCTGAGGGTTAATCAACAGCCTTTGCGTGATGTACAGGTACAACTCAATGCGCCTTAATCTTAAACACTGTCAGTGCCTGGTTGCTGGTAGCTTACTGATGATGAGGGGCATGGGGGAGTGTGCTCCCCCTTAACATTGTCTGTGGCAACAGCTGCAGACTGGCGACTTACCGTGCAGCTGCCGGACTCATTAAATCAAGCCCAGATGCGAGGCATGAAACTCAAGGTGCTCGTCAATGAAGCTGGCGATAAAGAAATAACTGTGATCGTAGCCATCATGCATGTTGAGTGTCAGCTGGCTCTCTGACTGTTGCGCCGCGCTGACCAGTGCCTCTGGTTTAAGTTGCTCCTCAAGGAACTGATCATCGGTTCCCTGCTCAACCAGCAGTGGGATTTCGTGTTTACTGCGGCTTAACAGCACGGAAGAGTCATACTCCTGCCAACTTGCCTGATTGTCGCCAAGGTATGCGCCAAACGCTTTGTGTCCCCAGGGACACTGCGTGGGGTTGGTGATCGGGCTAAACGCGGATACCGAAGTATAACGTACCGGATTCTTAAGCCCGATCATGATGGCACCATGCCCGCCCATGGAGTGGCCGCTTATTGCACGCTCACGGGTCACCGGTAAATTGTCTTCCACCAGCGCCGGCAACTCGTCTGTTACATAGCTGTACATCTGATAGTGCTTGACATAGGGGGCTTGCGTTGCGTCGACATAAAAGCCGGCGCCCAGACCGAGGTCGTAAGCGCCGTCTGGCGCGTCAGCCACATCCTCGCCGCGCGGGCTGGTATCCGGCGCAACAATCGCCAGGCCCAGCTGCGCCGCAAGTTTCATGGCCCCGGCTTTCTGCATAAAGTTTTCGTCGGTACAGGTAAGTCCCGACAGCCAATACAAAACGGGCACGGGATTATCCTTTGACGCAAAAGGCGGCAGGAACACCGCGAAGGTCATCGTGCAGTTGGTGACAGCAGAGGCGTGGCTATAGCGAATATGACGTCCACCAAAGGCCCTGTTTTCGCTTACAAGCTCCATTATGCACCTGCCTCATCAAACAACACGACACTACGAATACTTTTCCCTTCGTGCATCAGGTCAAATGCGTCATTAATGTCTTCCAACGGCATTTTATGTGTAATAAAGGTTTTCAGCGGAATTTCGCCATTAAGGTACTGTTCAACGATTCCGGGTAACTCAGAGCGACCTTTGACACCACCAAATGCGGTCCCGCGCCAGACGCGACCGGTGACCAGCTGGAACGGACGGGTAGAGATTTCCTGCCCGGCGCCCGCAACCCCGATGATTACAGACTCGCCCCAGCCTTTATGGCAGCACTCCAGTGCCGAGCGCATCACATCCACGTTACCGATACATTCGAAAGAGTAATCGACACCACCGTCTGTCAGCTCGACAATGACCTCCTGAATGGGTTTGTCATAGTCTTTCGGATTCACCACGTCGGTTGCACCTAGCTGTTTTGCCAGTTCGAATTTGTCGTTGTTAATATCAATGGCAATGATCCGGCCTGCTTTTGCCATCACCGCGCCGATAATTGCTGATAAGCCGATACCACCTAAGCCAAATAC
>CAZDUT010000197.1:0-5931 GCA_964508695.1 uncultured Alteromonas sp. | reverse complement strand
CGTCACCGAACTGCCGTGGTGTAGGCATAATCGACAATGACTGATAAGGTCACTATCTACAATTGGTTTGAAAGGGAATCAGGATGATCGAAATAAACGGGCTGGCAAAGAAGTTTCCGGTCGAGTCACCTAAGAAACTCAGTGAGCAGGAGCGTAAAGATCCGCGGTTGCGTGGCCGCTTTTTTCATTCGGTGAAAGATGTTTCCTTTCACTGCGAAAAAGGTCAGGTACTGGGACTTCTGGGGCCTAACGGAGCGGGTAAAACCACCACCCTGCGTATCCTGTCGACCGCGTTGAAACCCGATAAGGGCGAGGTCGCCATTAATGGTCACAATGTCCTGAGCGACCCTACCATTGCCCGACGCAAAATTGGCTTTTTGTCCAGCTCCACCGGCCTGTACGGACGGTTAACCGGACGCGAAAATATTAGCTACTTTGGCAAGCTGCATGGCCTGAGCGATACTGATGTGAAATCCCGTATCAATGACATGGCAGACCTGCTGGACATGCACAGTTTTTTAGACCGCCGGGCGGAAAACTTTTCATCCGGTATGAAACAAAAAGTGTCCATCGCACGCGCCGTAATTCACCGCCCTGAACTGGTAATCCTTGATGAGCCGACAACCGGCCTGGATATTATGGCGACAAGCACCGTCATGGCGTTTATCCGCCGACTCAAGGACCAGGGCACGCCCGTTATTTTCTCGACCCACCACCTGGATGAGGTCCAGGAGTTATGTGATCGCGTGTCGGTTATCAATGTGGGTGAAACCGTGTTTGACGGAACCCTGGCTCAATTCAGTGCGCTGTCCGATGGACGTATGCACGACAGCTTTTTAAAAACACTGAGCCAGAACAGCCATGAGGAGGTGAACAATGTGGTTAATCTTTAAAAAGGAATTTACCGAGCTCCTGCGCGACAAGAAAACCATCATCTTTATGATTGTTTTACCTGTGGTATTGTTTCCGCTGATTATCGGTGTCACCGTATTCTTTACCAGCATGGCGGTAGATAAAGCGGAAAACAAAATACTTAACTTTGCTGTGGTTGGTAAGCAGTACGCGCCGGATATTTACCAGTCACTGCTCGATCAACCAGGCAAGTTCAATGAAATCACGCTCCCTGGGAACGTGGATTATGCCACGCTAATCAGTGATGAAACGGTGGATTTCGTCCTTGAAATCCCGTCCAGCTTCAACCCCGACATTCTGCAAAGCGGCCAGCATACACTCAAACTTTACCTCAATGATGCCGAATTAAATAAGGTCGGAAGTCGTGTCGGTGAGGTTATCACAAAGTATTCTGAACAATATCAGATAGCAGCCTTTAGCGAACTGGGTATGAGCGAGGAGCAGAAAAACGCCCTGCTTGAGCCGGTTATCGTTAAGCGGGAAAATATCGCCGATGATCGCGAAGTCTGGGGCGAACGGTTGGGCGGTATGCTGCCTTACTTTATCTTCTTTTTGTGTCTGCAGGGCGCCATGGCGCCGGCCTCCGACTTAGGTGCCGGCGAGAAAGAGCGCGGCACGCTTGAAACCTTGCTGATCTCACCGATGGAGCGGTATAAACTGGTGCTGGGCAAGTTTTTCACCATTGGCGCCGCCGGTGTAATCTGTGCCCTCATTACTGTGACCAGTATGGCGGTATGGGGATTACTGATCTCTCAGGGGATGGCTATCGAGTTTGTGGCCGACATAATGGCGATGGTAGGTATTGCTGATTTTGTCCTTATCTTCCTGATGCTGATCCCCGTGGTGGCCATATTTGCCGCGGTATTATTATCACTGTCAATCTACGCCCGTTCTTTCAAAGAAGCGCAAAGTTATATGGGTGCACTGATGATGGTGGTAATATTTCCGGTACTGATAGCCATGATGCCCGGCGTGGAGCTGAAAGGCGGCTGGATTTGGGTACCGCTGACCAATGTCGCGCTGGCCATGAAAGAGTTGCTGAAAGGCACGATGGACTACTTCGCATTGTTCGGAATTTTTGCCTCGACAATGGCCATCGCGGTGGCGTTGCTCACCTTTTGTGTGTACTGGTTTAACAAAGAAAAAGTATTGTTCAGATAATGACCGGGACGGGATGACCGTGCAACACGGTCTCCCGTTTTCATACTTCTACGTTGATAACTTTTGCTGCTTCTTCCCAGCCTGCCGGTACTTTGCCCTGCAAAACATACGAATACGCAATCAGCTCGGCAATAACAAAATACAATGACTCGGGGATCTCCTGGTTAATATCCAGTGTTGTCAAAATATCGCTGAGGTAGGGATCTTCATGGATCAGGATGCCGGCGTCCTGCGCCGCGGCAATAATCGCATCGGCTAACTCTCCGTAGCCTTTTGACACGACCTTGGGTGCCGACTTCTGCGTCTTTTTGTCATAACGCAAACCTATTGCCCGTCGGGTTTTATTCGTCATGCCATGGTCTCGAAAATATGGTGTGGCTGGTCATTAAGCGTGGCAGGTACCTTGCCCCGCTGAAAACTGGTGCGACTGACTTCCAGGCCGAGATCCTGAAGTTTCCGGGTAAAAAACGGCAGGGTATCGGCAACTCTGTGCAATAGCCGGTCACTCGAGGCATACAGGTCAAGTTCGATGGTGTCGCCCTGAATGCGCGATTTTGCCAAAAGCTCCCCGGCCTCGCCAATGTCCAGTTTCATCGTCAGGTGCCAGTTGCGCGACGTGGATTGTTGCTCATTTTCGTGGGCATGTCCCTGGGGTTCACGCCGGATCAGTAACTCAGGCGGGGACGTCTCTGAACCCGTCAGCGGCAGCATATAGTATAAACTTTCCTGCCCCTGGAGCCGGTTGTCAGCATTGGTCAGCCTGCTTTGCTGATGATTGGCGAGCAACGTTTTAAGAGATTGTATCAGGGTTCCGCGAGTGTCTAATTGCGACATATCCTGAGCCACCCTTGACGGGCTGCCGCCTGCCGTGGTCGTCGCTGCGCCCATACTTTTTGATAAAAGGCTGTCTGCTCTGTCGGCCTGACGGGCCAGTGAGGGTTGCCGGTTGATTGCCCGCCCTGCCAGAGAAAATTGCAGCAATGTCACCAACGCACTGACCATATCATTGCTCCCGCTGGGCCTTGCCATTGCGGGCGCAGACAGTGGTAACGGCATCGTGTTAAGCAGCGCTTTTACCTGCTGGGCGGCATTGTTTGGTGGTATCGCCGGAGCGACCGACGCTTTTTCAGGCGTGGCCGCCTCGTTCGCCGGCAACCCCGTCGCTCCCTGCGACAGCAACGTTGCAATTTCTTTCACCCGCGCCGCCATATTCCCTACCAGGTTATTGGCTTTGCCGGGCGTCTGGGCTGCAGCGCCAGTGCCCACTGCAGCATCATTCTGCTGAGACTTTGTTGGCGGATGTAAGGTGGAAAAGCTCGTGCCCTGCTCGAGGCCCCGCACCCGTGTCTGGATAGCTGTCAGCATCGCCTGCGTGGCAGGGGAGTTGCCTTTCGACGGTGTATTTAACACCGTCAGTAATTCATTTAGTGCCGCCCGGGTTGAGCCGGTTTCTGACAACAACTGCCGCGACAACGCGATGATTTGCTGGTGAACGTCGCTGCGCTGAGTACCTTGTAGCTGACTGGCTGATATCGCTGGGGCAGCTCTGCCTGGAACTGGCTCGGTGACAGACAACACCGGTAAACGCGCGGCGCTGGCTCTGTCGAGTAACTGGCTGTTTATACTCCCCAGCGCCTGGGGATCTGCGTTTACAGGGGGCGTAAATCGTCCCACTGCCTGTAACCACGCAGCCTGGACCGTAAGCTTGTCACTGCGCTGAGTAAGCGTCACCTGATGCAGCAGTGTTTGTGACGATTGTGGCGGCGTGGGTATCGCCGATTTAATCACATCGGGCAGGGTTTTCAGCGATGTCGCATCCAGACTGATGCCAGACTGTCGCAGTGCACCGGCCGCTACGTCGCGGAGTATGGTGTTAGCCGGATTACTCAACGTCGCTGATACATTCCTGTTGGTGCCCTCCCCCCTGACGGATAACGTGGCGCCACCATCCTTTCGCGTGATATCCAGAGTCACCTGTTCGCCCAGTGCATTGGCGGGGAGTTTAAGTGGTACCGTCAATGCCTGGCCATTGGCTAACTGCAAACTGACCGTATCTGGCCTCACCGCTGTGATCTGGACTTTTACGCTGATCCTGGCGTTGTCGGCGCTCTGAAACGCCCGGGTCACCTGATCAAGCAACCGGGACGTTTGCTTGTCGTCAACGACGAGGGTTGCTGATGACTGAGAGGACTGCAATAAGGCGGCGCTCTGAGGACCTGAGTCAAATGCAGCGGTATGAAAGCGACTGTTCGCACCGGCATTTGTGGCCTGCGACGGATTGAGTGTCAGCTGGCTGCCATTGCTCAGCCTGAGCATCAGGCCATCCCGGCGCTGTTCGGTGACCGTCGCACGACCGAGCGAGGCTGGCGTCACTGACTCCGCCAGCGCTAAGGCTGCCGCTGCACCATTACCAGGAGGCGGTGAAACCGAAGAATTGATAACAAATAAACTCATATACTGGTATCGGCAGCAATTACGGATCAATGACAGGCATTTGAAGTAAATCATAAATCTGTGTAATTCGCGAACCACGGCGATGCGAAATTATCCGTCTGTGTTAGAATGCGCGGGTTTTTAATGTTTGTATTTCATGGGGCAATGTCGTTGGGACTTCTTGCAGAGGATCTCTCCTGCATCAGGCGCGATCGTATATTGTTTGAACATCTTACTGTGTCGTTAACTGCCGGACAGCTTATTTATCTGCGCGGGCCTAATGGCGCGGGTAAAACCAGTCTGTTGCGGATCCTGACAGGCCTGACTACCGCCGACAGCGGGTCTGTTAGCTTTGAGGGAACCGACATCGCGACAGATACGCACGCTTACTACGCCAACCTGATTTACCTGGGCCATAAGCCTGGACTGAACAGTACCCTTAGTGCCATAGAAAACCTGCGTTTCTGGTTGGCTCAGCAGCAATGTGCCTTCGACCTGCCGTCGGCTTACGCCGCGCTGGAAAAAGTCGGGCTGGTGGGCATGGAGGATATTCCGGTACGGTTGCTCTCAGCCGGCCAGCAACGGCGGGTAGCGCTCACAAAACTGTGGCTTAAACCTGCCAAGATCTGGATCCTGGATGAACCATTCACATCACTGGATAGCCAGGGCATTACGCTGCTTGAAAAGGAGTTTGCCAGACACGTCCGCGCAGGCGGCATGCTCCTGACAACCTCACATCAGCCTTTATCGCCGTTGGCGGGCCCCACCACCGTACTGGATTTGGAGTATCAGATTTGAGTGCCTTGCTTCGTGGCGTGTTTGCGCGGGATATGGCGGTGGCTTTTCGTCAAAAGTCCGAGTTGGCGCAGCCTGTCATGTTTTTGCTTATGGTGGTAACGCTGTTCCCGCTGGGCGTCGGTCCATCACCTGACACGCTGCAGCGTATCGGCCCCGGTGTTATCTGGATCGCAGCGATATTATCCTCGCTGCTTGGAATGGACCGGTTATTTCGTGATGATTTTCAGGACGGGTCGCTGGAGCAGGTCATGCTTTCCCCTCTACCGTTATGGCAAGTCGCCTGCGTCAAAGTGCTTGGACACTGGCTGGTAAGTTTTGTGCCGCTATTGCTGTTATCTCCGCTGTTAGCGGTTTTTCTGAATTTAACCCTGCCTATGTACCTCGCGTTGCTGGCCACACTGATACTAGGTACCCCGTTACTGTCATGCGTCGGGGCCATCGCGGTAGGATTAACCGTGGGCCTTCAGCGCGGTGGGCTGTTACTGGCTCTGCTGCTCATCCCGGTTTTTATACCGTTACTGATATTTGCCACCTCGGCGGTGGATTCTGCCGCGATGCAATTACCTTATCACCCACAAATTGCTATTATTGGCGCAATGTTGCTGATGGCCATGGCGGCCTCACCAT
>CAZDUT010000196.1:2376-5949 GCA_964508695.1 uncultured Alteromonas sp. | reverse complement strand
TTTCAATATTATTTCTTTTGCAAAGATACCCTGTAAACCACACAAAAAATATCGAAAGTGGCAGACCATACATGATAACAGCGGCATAAATCAGTGATGCACCGCCTCCCTGATACGGCAAAATACAGTCAACCGATAATGCCAGCCAATAAAATGGAATAGCGGTAGCCGCCGCACCTATGGCCCTTAACGGATTGGATGTAAACAACGCAATGAGTCCGGGAACAAGTGGGAGTGCGGGGAGCCAGAACCCTACCATGGCGTCACTCAGTGTTTTGTCGTAGCACGCAAGATCGTTAAACAGCTGGCAACCTGCTGCGATAAGCAGTGAGACACTGCCAATGAGAACAGCGTGATGTTTACTCATTTTCATTAACGCTCCCCGTGAAAAGCGGATCCGTTCCAGCATATCGCCATTATTCGCATGCCGCTTGCGGTGTGTGGTCTTATTTTAGAATGCAACGTCGGGTTCGCGAGCGATGTTGTCACCGACGGGAACTTAATCGTTCGTAGGACAACTAATGGTAGTCTTCACATTACAATACAATCAAAGGGAAGTGATATGGTTAAGCCAACCCACGCCAGTAGCGCGTCTTTTCGTCTTAAAAAAAGTGTAGTCCACGGCCTGTTTTTTGCCGCCTTGTCGGTGAGCACAGCGGGTGCCGCAGATTCAGGTCATTCGTTTGCAACCTTACAGGCCCGGTTTGCCGGGGGCGATTTTGCGTCTGTGAGCCGCGTCCTGGAGAACAAAAAAGAAAAAACGCCCGAAGAGTTTAACTTGCTTATTTCCGCCCTGATGAATCAGGACCTGGATGATGCAGAAGATGCCGCTGAAGACTTCATTGCTCACTACAGTAATGATTTTCGTGCTTACCACATGCATGCAAGTGTCATGGGCGCACAAGCCACAAGCAGTCTTTTTTCCGCACTTGGTTATGCAAAAAAGGCAAAAAACAGCCTCGAAAAAGCCGTGGACATCGCCCCGGAACGTATTGAAGTTTACCAGGCACTCATGCAGTTTCACCTTGCCGCGCCCTCGATCGCTGGCGGCGATACCGACGAAGCAAAACGCCTGGTGAATAAAATTACCGACATGGATGCTACCGAGGGCCAGTTTGCGAATGCGCGCTTCCTGCTTTCGGAAGGTGATGAACAACAAGCGATAACCCTTTACAGGACGCTCGCCGAAGAGCAAGACAGCCACGTGCGGGCAACCTTTGAATTAGGCAGCTTTTACCTGTCAAAAGAATCTTACGACAAGGCGTTTCAGGCACTCTATCCATTGATGTCGTATGAGCTTTCTGCCGTTGAAAAAAATGACTCCACAGATTGGCAAACTTATCAGCAAAACATGTCCAAGCTAATGTACGGCACATACCGTATTGGCCTCATTGCGGTGAAAAGTGGTGAGAAAACACAGGAAGGTATTAACGCACTGAAGCAATACATAGCAGACTTAAAATCCACCTCTATCGATACCTTTGATTTGCCAAGCTCCGACTGGGCAAACCTGCGACTGGCCGAACTGCAAATGAATAACAACGACTACTCGCAAGCTAAGCTCACCCTGGCATCGATTGGCAATTCCAACGACGATCGTTTTAACAAAATACTGAAAAGTTTGAAGAAAAGAATGAAAAAGCAGGCGTAACACCTACACCAAAGGAAAGGTGTACTACCGCCTTTCCTTTAGTTTTTCAGGCTGGCCTGACCCAATGCTACAAGGCAAACCGCTAACCAGCGCCGTTATTGGCGCTACGGCATAGCCCCGCAGCTAACCCGATTGTCGAGGCCGTCGGTGCATTTAAAAAACTGCCCCCCTTTCCCTGCCTGTAATTTACCTCGATATTAGAAAAAAATTATTTATCTGCTATTTTCCTCTAAGGCATTTCACAATATTTAGATGGGCTGTTCTAAATACCGAATACGTTCCACGTCCCTCTAAGGAGTGTTCTTATGAAAACGCTGCAAAGCTTTGCCGTACTACTTACCCTAACGCTTTCACAGACAGTCGCCGCAATGAAACAGGAAGGCGCACCACCGACTGCGAATGTGAATGTTGTGAATACCCCTACGGTGGTTGTCACAAATGGTAATAATGGACCTGTCCCCGTAGAACTCAGTACCGACAGCGCATCGTTGGTTAGCTCTGGCTATCAGGTTTTTCTTGATGTTTTTTGTGCAAGTAACCAGGCATTGTATACTGTTCCTGACGGGTATTTGCTGATTATCGAAGACGCCAGTGGAAGCGCCGTTCGCTCGTCCAGCCCTGACACCATTGTAGACGATCCCAATGTCCAGCTTTCACTCCGTACGGTCAACAATGGCACCTTTGCGCTGACTCAGTTTGCATGGAGCAACCAGTTACCCATGAGCGGCGGAAGACAGGTGACAGCCTACGCAGAGCCAAACTCTGAGGTTTCACTGTCAGTCGCAGGATGCAGTCAGCCGGTGAGCGTTTCAGCTTCATTTTCAGGGCGACTGATTCCGGTTAACAGTCAATAACAGCAATAGCGATCTGCTCCAATGTTCAGGCTGCTACATTATGCTGTGATGTCGCTGAGTTTTTTAGGAATATCTTTATCGACATCTGTGCTCATCGCCGCTAGCGCTGCAATGAAGTGACAATAGACTGTTACCACCGCACCGTTCACTTAACAATTCCGCCCCCAGAGTTTTGGCTTAACGCGGACAGTTTCAGGCTTACGTTAGCGGGAAGTGTCAGACACTATCTTTGTTCGCATCACAGACTCTGAGCGACGCTGCGACCTGCGGCTATAGCGCTTCTGCCGCCGCGTAAACCACAAGTAAGCGCCTGTACCACCCAGCACCAGTGGCGCCAGCCCCATGATGCACCAGAGGATCTTACTGGCCAGGCCTGCAAAGGTACCAAAATGTAAACGGCGGAAACTGTCAATGGTCTTGGCGACAGCACCTTGCTGGCGAATATCGTAGCTTAGCTGATGCTCGCCGGTCTGCGCATCGAAGTTGATAGTGCTGGCGTAATTACTCAGCAACGGATTACTACCAGGCACATGGCCATAGAGCGTTATGGGGAGACCTGGCTCAAAGGGCATAACAATGTATGTTGGTGTAAACCCTTCAAGGTACTGGTCAGTCTGGGTGAACAGCTGCTCGAAATCGAGCGAGTCGTTGTACAACCTGTCGGTCATTATATGATGTTCGGCACCCTCGGCGTGCTCTTCGGTTTCGTGAAGGTACATCGTAATGGTGTAGTAGCCACCGGTAATACCGAGAATAAGCAACACGGGTGAAGCGAGCGTGCCGACCATCTTATGCACATCGCTGAACACCACTAAAAGGCGTTGATTCCAGCGCAAGGTAAACACACGCTTCCAGAATTTGCGGTAAATGATAAGCCCGGATATCCCCAAAAACGTCAGGAATAGGGCAAACACGCTGGTGATAATCAGCCCTAAATGCTCATCAAGGCCTTCGATGTCGTTTAACAGTAACGTGTAATGCAGATCCAGCAGCCAGTCGGTTATGTAATGGCCATGTTCAGTGGGCTGACTGAGCAACTCGCCGGTATAGGGATTTAAATGCGCTGTA
>CAZDUT010000196.1:0-2366 GCA_964508695.1 uncultured Alteromonas sp. | reverse complement strand
TATGCCAGATACTTGTGCCCTTTTTGAGCACATAGATCCGATCGGCCTCATTGCTGTCACTGAATACTTCCCAACTTCCTAATTCATACTCTGGTAACTGGCGATTAATGCCATTAAGCAAGGTGTTATAGTCCAGCCGCTTTTGTCCGGGCGTAATTGTTGCCACATCCGGCATCAGCAGCCCATCAATCTCCTGCTTAAATACCAGAATACTGCCTGTCAGAGAAATAAGCACAAAAGGCAACAGGGAAATAAGCCCCAGCCATCCATGCAGCTTAAAAAGTTGCTTACGCATAATGTCATCCGGTCTTTTATCAGGTGCAGCGTCATCACTGTACCTGATGATTGCTTAGCCACCTTCGCCACTATCACTGTGCTCTGCACCATCAGGCCTCGCAGTGGCCTCAGGCAAATTCACAGCGGTGTGGTTGGCTGAAATTTGCAAAAAACGCCCAGCCACCAGACCGGGCGTTAATTCTGTCGGTTGCTATCAGAATGTCCAGCGCAGCGATACACTGTAGTTCGTAGGCGAACCGTAATAGGCCTGCTGGGTACGCACCGAGCTTAAGTACTTTTCATCGGTAATGTTATCAAGGTTCAGGCTCACTTCTATCTGCTTGTTAATCGCATAAGTTACATAGCCTCCCAGTAGCGCATAGCTATCCTGTTCAATCCGACCATAACCTGATTCAAAGTAGGTTTCGCTCTGCCAGCGCAATGACACTCCTGCACTGAGCTTTTCCTGCCACGCCGGCGAATAATCAGCTAACAGTTTAAGGGTTTTTCGCGGAATAAAGGTCCGTGCCTCTTCACCGTTTTCATCGTCCATCGTCAGAGAGGTAAAACCGCCCTGGAGCGACCACTCGTCAGTTAGCTGCCCGGACACTTCAATTTCATAGCCGTCTGACTCAACGCTTACACCACGGTACAGGGCGTAATCAAAGTCATCAGAATAATCTTCATCATCGACACCATCACCATCGCCGTACTCAAGAAACTCGTACAGGTTCTCCTGCTCGGTTCGGAATAAAGCGAGGCTGATTAAGAAATTGTTGGCAAAGCGCTTCTTAATGCCCAGTTCATAACTTCGTCCCTCTGCCGATCCAAGAGGCTCAAGATCTTCATTCAGGTAGTACTGAGGCTGGTAAATATCACTGTAACTACCATACACATTAAGATCTTCTATGGCTTCCCAAGTGAAACCGATATAGGGGCTGCTGCCATCTTCTGAGGTGGTGGTTGATGCGCCCCATGACTCCCCTTCGTTTTCATAGTCGACGTAGCTGGCACCCAGCACAAATTCGAAATCCTGTGTGACTGCCAATTGCACGGCACCGTAATAGCGACTAAGTGTAATTTCTGTAAAGCCGGCCTCAACCGGATCAGCCCAGCCCGGACGGCTGACTTCGTCCCCTGACCATCCGGGTAATGGCGGCATAATGTCAAAACCACTTAACGCGGCAAAATCCATATCGCTGGTGTCCGCATCAGCCAGGCTGACTCCCAGATTGAATGTGTGCTCCAGTCCCCACGCCGTGAAGCTCCCCTGCAAGCTGTTATCCCAAATCAGTGTTTTATCGTCCGAGGTAAACTTACCCGGGTAGCCCAGCATGCCAAGACCGGTGTCAGGCTCAAGACCGGTATTCGAGTAGGTGTAAAACAATTCAGACTGATCTTCGTAACGGATATAGTTCACTGAGGAAGTGAAATTTAAATCATCATTGATATGCCAGCTCAGTTCGCCGAACGCTGTTTGTCTCAGGGTATCCCAGTACGTCCAGTCCATTGATGTCGAGGTCGACACCGGAAAATCTACCTGTGTGCCATCATTATAAATTAGCGGTACCGCGCCCCAGGTTACGCCATCGCTGTTGTTATCCTGATAGCTGTAGCCGAAGGTCAGTGTCAGGGCGTCGCTGACCTGGCCATCCACCACCCCGTAAAATACGTTACGTGCGTTTTCATACCGATCCAACCAGCTTTCCTTTTCCTGTCGCACCACGACGGCACGGGCCGCCCAGCTTCCCGACCCAGTGAGTTGGGTGGACACATCGGCTACCGTACGCAGGTTATTCCAGCGGCCATAACTCAGCGAAACGTTACCTTCAAACTCGTTCTTAGGTCTTTTACGAACATAATTAACGGTCCCGGAAGGATTACCCAGGCCGGTGATTAAGCCATTGGAGCCACGAATAAATTCGACTTTTTCATACATGGCGGTATCCAGATCGCCAACAAAAATATCACCGAAAGGGATCCCTGCACCGTCGACGTGCATGCTGGTGATATCAAAGCCCCGGGCATTAAAGTAGGTTCGGTCTGTTTCTGACTGGTCGACATTGATGCCGGTAACTTGCCTGAACAGG
>CAZDUT010000195.1:0-5950 GCA_964508695.1 uncultured Alteromonas sp. | reverse complement strand
GACAGCTCCTCAAACCGGGACATCCGGGCCTTGCTCTTGGCATGGCGACCCTTAGGGTTTGAGCGTACCCATTCCAGTTCCTGTTTAATTGACTTCTGTCGCGCTGACTCGGCGCGCTCTTCCATTTCAAGACGCTTTTCCTTCTGTTCCAGCCAGGACGAGTAATTGCCTTCCCACGGAATACCTTCACCGCGGTCAAGTTCCAGGATCCAGCCTGCAACATTGTCGAGGAAATAACGATCGTGGGTAATGGCCACTACGGTCCCCTCGTAATCGTGAAGGAATCGCTCAAGCCAGGCGACAGATTCAGCATCTAGGTGGTTAGTCGGCTCGTCGAGCAGCAACATATCGGGCTTTTCTAACAACAAGCGACACAGCGCAACGCGGCGGCGCTCTCCCCCGGACAGTTTGCTGACATCAGCGTCCCAGGCCGGTAAGCGCAGTGCGTCGGCCGCGCGCTCAAGAGTATTTTCAATATTGTGACCGTCTTTCGCCTGAATAATGGCTTCCAGCTCGCCCTGTTCTTTAGCCAGCGCATCAAAGTCGGCCTCGGGCTCGGCATACTCGGCGTAAACTTCTTCGAGACGCTTGATAGCATGGGTGACATCCGAGACGGCTTCCTCAATATTACCGCGAACGTCCTTGCTTTCGTCGAGCTGAGGCTCCTGTGGCAGGTAGCCAATATTCAGTCCGGGCTGCGGACGGGCCTCACCTTCTATGTCGGTATCAACACCGGCCATGATGCGCAGCAGCGTTGATTTACCCGCACCATTGAGGCCCAGAACACCAATTTTAGCGCCGGGGAAAAAACTCAGGCTGATATTCTTTAAAATGTGACGGTTAGGCGGGACGACTTTGCCCACCCGATGCATACTATAAACGTATTGTGACATGCTGTGTCCTTGCGGTTGAAGTTCGCAAAAAGTTTTCTGGGGCATAGTGTAATCGTAAAGCGGCAAATTGTCCCAGCGATGATCAGAATGTAAGTAGTAGTTGACGGAATTTTGCTCACTTTGCACGGCCACACGCATTTTTTTGCCCCTATGTGGCTGAAATTACGCTACCATTCGCTCCGACGATAAACCATTGAGCTGAGGACGAGCACATGACGGCACATTCTGGGCGCAGCTTCACGCTGGCAGATCTCGCAGATCGTGTAAATGGCACGGTTGTAGGGGATGGAAGCATTGCTTTGTCAGGCGTGGGTACGCTGGCAAATGCGCAGGGCCATCAGATTTCATTTCTGACCAATCCGAAATATACACCACAACTGGCTTCGACATCCGCCGGTGCCGTGATCGTGCCTGAAAAATCGGCCAAAGATGCCCCGTGCGCCGCGCTGGTGGCCGATAACCCACACGCTGCGTTTGCGCGTATCGCGCAGCTGTTTGACACCACGCCTGCGGTGGCCACGGGAATTGCAGCAAGTGCAGTTGTCGCCGACTCTGCGCAGCTGGGAGACAATGTCTCATTAGGGCCTCACGTGGTGATTGAAGATGATGTGGTCATTGGTGACAACGTAGCCATCGGTGCCAATACGGTTATTGGCCGTGGTGCCCACATTGGCAAGCAATGCACTATCTATCCTAATGTGACGATTTACCACGGTGTGCTCATCGGTGAAGGCGTCACTATTCAGGGGCAAACCGTAATAGGCGCCGATGGCTTCGGCTACGCAAATGATAAAGGGCAGTGGCTGCCTATTCCACAAACCGGAACGGTGAAAATTGGCGATCACACCTATATTGGCGCAAGCAGCAGTATCGATCGCGGCGCGATGGAAGACACGCTGATTGGCAATAATGTGATCATTGATAACCAGGTTCAGGTTGGCCATAACTGTATTATTGGTGATCACTCCTGTATCTGCGGAGCTACCGGCATTGCCGGAAGCTGTCACATCGGTAAATACGTCATCATTGGTGGCGGCGTTGGCATTAATGGGCATATCAGTATTTGTGACAATGTTCAGGTGACCGGCTACACCATGATTGTGCAGGATATTACTGAACCAGGTGTTTACTCGTCCGGTCAGCCCGCCATGCCTAACCGTGAATGGCGCAAAAATGCCGTCAGGCTGCGTCAGATTGACTCGCTGTACCAGCGCGTAAAGACGTTGGAAAAAAACAGTCAATAGCTGACATACCGCATCACGAGGCGGACGGGATGACCGCGCCTCGTGGTCAGACAAGCCTGGCGAGCCTTGGCTACTTCAATTAACTTTATTCGGTAAAACAACGTGTTCCCATGCCGGGCGGGAGTCTGACTGCCAACAAGCCTTGCCACTTGCCGCCTGGTCAGCCGCGATAAAGCGGTATACATAGCGGGCAAAATGACTAAAATAGGCACCCAGTCTGAAATGTCGGGACCTGTGGCTTTTCCCACTGGTCTGCCGATAGAATATTTACCGTGCGTTTTGCACACAAAGTGCAGCGCATTCCTAAACCGTAGTGAAGGAGCCTCCATGTTACCTCGTGAAATGAATATTGCTGATTACGATCCGGAATTGGCAGATGCAATGGCAAAAGAAGTTGAGCGTCAGGAACAGCATATTGAACTGATTGCCTCTGAAAACTATTGCAGCCCGCGTGTAATGGAGGCGCAGGGGTCGCAACTGACCAACAAATACGCGGAAGGGTACCCTGGCAAGCGCTACTATGGTGGTTGCGAATACGTCGACGTAGTTGAACAACTGGCGATTGATCGTGCCAAGCAATTGTTTGGTGCTGACTATGCGAATGTGCAGCCGCATTCAGGCTCACAGGCTAACGCAGCAGCATTTATGGCCTTGCTGAATGCAGGTGACACGGTATTGGGAATGAGCCTGGCTGAAGGCGGTCACCTTACTCATGGTTCAAAAGTGAATTTTTCAGGCAAAACCTATAATGCCGTTCAGTACGGGCTGGACCTGGAAACCGGTGAAATTGATTATGCGCAGGTAGAAGCGTTGGCTGAAGAACATAAGCCAAAAATGATCATCGGTGGCTTCTCTGCCTATTCCGGTATTGTTGACTGGAAACGCTTCCGCGAAATTGCCGATAAAGTCGGTGCCTACCTGCTGGTTGATATGGCACACGTGGCCGGATTGGTTGCCGCAGGTATCTATCCAAACCCGCTGCCACACGCCCATGTGGTCACAACCACTACCCACAAAACCCTGGCCGGACCTCGTAGCGGACTGATTCTGTCATCCTGCGGCGATGAAGATCTGTATAAGAAATTTAACAGTTCAGTATTTCCGGGTAATCAGGGCGGCCCGCTGTGCCATGTGATTGCTGCCAAAGCGGTGGCCTTCAAAGAGGCCCTGCAACCCGAGTTTAAAACCTATCAGCAACAGGTTGTGAAAAATGCCAAAGCCATGGTGGCAGTATTACAGGAACGTGGCTATAAGATCGTGTCAAACGGAACGGAAAATCACTTGTTCCTGCTGGATCTGATTGACAAAGATATTACCGGTAAAGACGCGGATGCGGCACTGGGCCGCGCCAATATCACGGTCAACAAAAACTCAGTACCGAACGATCCACGCTCACCGTTTGTTACCAGTGGACTGCGTATCGGTAGCCCGGCTATCACACGCCGTGGTTTTAAAGAGGAAGAAGCGAAGCAGGTCGCTACCTGGATGTGTGATGTACTGGATAACCTGGGAGACGAAAGTGTCGAAAGCCGGGTTAGAGAGGAAGTTGTTGCACTGTGTGCGAAGTTCCCGGTTTACGCAGCATAACCTTACAGGGCGTTGCTCTCAGTGCGCTGGGAGTAACGCGATAGAACGAGGTCTCAGAATATGTTTTGCCCTTTTTGCTCAGCGCAGGAAACCAAGGTCATTGATTCTCGCCTGGTGGCAGATGGGCATCAGGTGCGTCGCCGTCGCGAATGTGTCATCTGCCATGAGCGCTTTACGACTTTTGAGGGCGCAGAACTGGTCATGCCCCGAGTGATAAAACGTGATGGCTCGCGTGAACCGTTTAACGAGGACAAGTTACGCGCCGGTATGCAGCGTGCCTTGGAAAAGCGCCCGGTGAGCACTGAAAACGTAGAAAAGTCGATTGTTACTATCAAGTCTAAGCTGCGTGCCACGGGTGAACGGGAAGTCAAAAGTCAGTTTTTAGGTAATCTGATTATGGATGAATTGCGTCATCTGGATAAGGTTGCTTATATTCGTTTTGCCTCGGTGTACCGTTCGTTTGAAGACATTCGGGAATTCGGAGAAGAGATTGCCCGCCTCGGCGACTAACGCAGGCCAACGAAAAGGATAAGCCAGTGACACAATCAGTTGATATTGATTATCAGTGGATGGCCAAAGCCATCCAGCTGGCGAAACAGGGCAGGTATACGACAACACCCAATCCCCGAGTAGGCTGCGTTATCGTCAATGACGAGAATCAGCTGGTGGGGCAGGGCTACCATATTCGCGCAGGAACCCCACACGCTGAAATTCATGCGTTAAATGAAGCCCAGGCGCGTGCCAGCGGTGCCACTGCATACGTAACGCTGGAGCCCTGTAGTCACTTCGGGCGCACGCCGCCCTGTGCAGATGCGTTAATCGGTGCCGGCATTAAGCGTGTGGTTGTCGCAATGACCGATCCCAACCCTAACGTCAGTGGTAACGGCATCGCCCGGCTACAAAACGCAGGTATAGCTGTCACAACGGATGTGATGGCAAGTGAAGCCGCTGAGCTTAATCCGGGCTTTATCAAGCGTATGGTGACGGGTAAGCCACTGATCAGAGCCAAGCTGGCGATCAGCCTGGATGGGAAAATTGCCCTGCAAAACGGGCACAGCCAGTGGATCACCGGCCCGGATGCGCGCCGCGATGTTCAGCGCCACAGAGCGTCAAGCTGTGGCATTCTGACCGGCTCCGGAACAGTCAAAGCCGATGATCCCAGTTTGCTGGTGCGCACCAACGAGGCCCGGTTTGGTGATTATCCCACCGAGACTATTCGCCAGCCAGTACGCATTGTTGTCGACGCTGATGACAGGTTGGGAGACCGGTATCAGTGTTTTCAGGATGGCTATCCTACGTATCTTGCAACGACTGTTAAAAAACCTGACTCGGACAAAAGTGGCTACCGGCTCGAATTACCGGCCAGACAGGGAAAGGTCGATTTAAATGCGCTTATCGAGTCTCTCGGGGCTATGCAGCTTAACGAAGTGTGGGTAGAAGCCGGGCCAGATTTGGTGGGCGCGCTGCTGATGGCCGGCGAAGTTGATGAGTTAATCTGCTATCAGGCCAGTAAACTGTTAGGCGACAAAGCCCGCTCAATGGTAACGCTGCCGACATTTTCCTCCCTGACGCAGACGCCACAGCTACACTTGCTAAGCGTTACGCATGTCGGCAATGATGTGAAACTACATTATCGTGTGATGTCAGAGACAGCACGACAACAGGATTAAATAACGAGTTATGTTTACCGGAATTATTCAGGCGTTGGGAACAATAAGCGCGATGGACCGCCGGGGCGACGATATCCGTCTCACGGTGCGGTCGTCAGCGCTGGACATGGGCGACGTGGCGCTGGGCGACAGCATCGCGACCAATGGTGTCTGTCTCACTGTGACACAAAAAGGCAACGATTTTTACTGCGCTGACGTGTCGGCCGAAACCATAAAATATACCGGGTTCGCCCAATACCGTGTCGGCAGTAGCGTAAATCTGGAGAAGGCGATGCGGCCGACCGATCGCTTCGGCGGACACATCGTATCCGGCCATGTTGACGGGGTGGGTGAGATCACTCGCGTGGTGAATCATACCGACTATGTTGAAATCTGGATAAACGCGCCCACTTCACTGGCTAAGTACATTGCGCACAAAGGCAGCATCACCGTGGATGGCGTCAGTCTCACGGTTAATGAGGTACGTGGCAGCGAGTTTATGCTGTGGATCATCCCGCATACCCTCAAAGAGACAGTCATTGGCAATTACCAAAAGGCCACCCGCGTCAATCTGGAA
>CAZDUT010000194.1:0-5984 GCA_964508695.1 uncultured Alteromonas sp. | reverse complement strand
TTCCGCTCAAAATTTCCTCGACACAACCCCGATGAATCTTTATAGTGCGCGCCCGCGCCGCCGTTAGGCGTCTCTTTTTATCTTCAGCAATTTTCCGGGTGTTCGATTTGATTAAAACCGCCAATATCACTATGCAGTTTGGCTCTGAGCCGCTTTTTGAAAACATCTCTGCCAAGTTCGGCAACGGCAACCGTTACGGGCTTATTGGTGCCAACGGGTGTGGCAAGTCGACCTTGATGAAGATTTTAAGCGGCCAACTCACCCCCACGTCCGGCAATGTGTCGATGGCGCCGGGTACTAAACTGGGTGTGCTCAGTCAGGATCAGTTTGCCTTTGAAGAAATGACCGTGGTGGATGCGGTGATCAAGGGCGACCAGGCGTTATGGGACGTGAAGCAGGAGCGCGATGCCATTTACAGCAAGGCGGAAATGAGCGAAGAAGACGGCATGCGCGTCGCCGACCTGGAAACCCGCTTCGCTGAAATGGACGGCTATACCGCAGAAGCCCGCGCCGGCGATATTTTAAGCGATGCCGGCATTGATGAAGGCTATCACTTCGGCCTGATGAAAGAAGTCGCGCCGGGTAAAAAAGTACGGGTGCTGTTGGCCCAGGCGCTGTTTGCCGATCCCGATGTTCTGCTGCTGGATGAGCCCACCAACAACCTGGATATCTATACCATTCATTGGCTGGCCGAAGAGTTGAGCAAGCGTAATTCGACCATGATCATCATCTCGCACGACCGTCACTTCCTAAACTCAGTGTGTACCCACATGGCAGACATTGATTACGGTGAGTTGCGCATTTACCCCGGTAATTATGATGACTTTGCTGAGGCCTCGGCACTGGTGCAGGAACAACTGCATCAGGAAAACGCCAAAAAGAGTGCCGAAATTGAAGAGCTGCAAAGCTTTGTGGCGCGCTTCTCGGCCAACGCTTCAAAGGCGAAACAGGCCACATCGCGCGCCAGACGACTGGAGAAAATTGAGCTGGCCGACATTAAAGCGTCCAGCCGCCGTAAACCGTTTATACAGTTTAAGCAGCACAAGAAGCTGCACCGCCTGGCGATTACGTTAGAAGATCTTGGCCACAGCTATCCCGATCTGCCGCTATTCAGCGACGGCAACCTGCTGCTTGAAGCAGGCTCACGCCTGGCCATTATTGGCGAGAACGGTGCGGGCAAAACCACATTGCTCAAATGCCTGACTAACGAGCTGGACGCCGAGCAAGGCACCATTAAATGGGCCGAAAACGCATCGGTGGGCTATATCCCTCAGGACAGCACCAGTGACTTTGACTGCGATCTCACCTTGTTCGAGTGGCTGTCACAGTGGCGTCAGCCGCGTCATGACGACCTGCAGGTAAAGGGCATGCTGGGACGTTTGCTGTTTACCTCCGATGACTTTAACAAGAAAGTCCGGGTGTGTTCAGGCGGTGAGAAAAACCGCCTGCTGTTTGGCAAGCTGATGCTTAAGGATATCAATGTGCTGGTGATGGACGAGCCGACCAACCACCTTGACATGGAGTCTATTGAGGCGCTGAACAACGCCCTGTATAACTTCGATGGCACCGTGATTTTTGTCAGTCATGACCGTGAATTTGTGTCATCGCTGGCCACCCAGGTCATCGAAATTAAAGACCAGCAGCTAAATAATTTCGAAGGCACCTACGAAGAGTTTCTGGCGCACAGCGCCGCGTAATCAATGAGGTGCTCAGGACTTCGGCCTGAGCACCAGCTTGTCCCGCTCGATATCCAGTTGCAACGGCATCTGCGTGAGCAGGTTAACCGCCGGGTTGGTGGTATCAAGTCGGTACACCGGATTGGTTTTCAGATATTGATTCAGCACCGACATCAGCTCGCGGCTTAAGGGCGCCAGACTGCCACGATAACCACCGGCATCCACTCTGCTGTCCAGCAGCGTAAGATCACGCAGGAAAATCGCTTTTTTCTCCTCGTCATAATAGGGCTGCCCTTCCAGTTCCAGCTGAATGCGGGCATCGTATTTGAGGCCAAACACATTGACGGTGGTCGTGGCCTGCGAGCCTACTTTCACCACCTGTCGGTCATCGGGCCCCACTGTCACGCTCATATCATCCACCACCAGCGTAAGCGGAATGCCCATTACACTTGCCCGGCGCGCCTGCGACACCAGCTGTTGGTCCAATATGGTTTCCAGCTCGTTTTGTGTCACCGAATAAGATGACAGCTTCGACAGGGTGGAACAGCCACCTATCACCAGCATGAACAATACAATCGAGAGATATTTCATAGTTATTTCAGCCTTATTTACCCGAACACCGCGCAGGCGTTCGATACGTCATTTTGCGAATAATTCAATCTTCGTGCCTGTTCTCATCATCCTTAATAATCCAGCCCGACAAACGCGCCGCGATTGCGCTTTGCCACCGCTTGCATAAATGCGGCAAAGCGTTCGGCATTGCCGTTACTGCGACTAAAACCAATACCATGGATACGAATAACCGGTTTGCCATCCGCACCACGGTTTTTGTCGCTGATCAGCTTCACTACGCTGTCTAAATTTACCTGGCGGTAGTCATCGCCAAACACATACAAACTCACGCTTCCGTTGGTATTTTTATAGGTATCAATGGCGCGAATAATACCACGCTCTGGCTCACTCAGGCCGCCTTTAAACATGGCCATGGCACTCATGGCTGTTTGCCGCATGGTGCCCTGATCCTGTAACCACTGGCCGGCTTTACTTGAAAACATGTAATTGCCGTCTGCCGCCATGATCTGAAAGCCTTTCATCTTGGGATGGTTTTTCAGAATATCGTTCACCACATTAATCACCCGGCCCCAGCCCCGGCCAGACATTGAGCCGGAGTTATCAATCACAAACACCACATATTCGGCATCGGTAGGAATACCGCCCACCTCCTCATCGGGTGATGTGGCGTTGGTGCGGGTGTTGAGCATGGCCGTTGCCGAGCGAATTTCCTCACGCAGTGAGGCGGCCTTATCGGTCAGTTGCTGTAAGGTTTTCTGCGCCCGTGGGATCGACGACTCAAGGTTGTCCTGCTGATCGCTCACCGACGCGGTTTTATTTTTCGCCGCTGCCAGTTCCTGTTGTTTGTCCGACAAGGCGCCCTGTAACGTGGCTTCGCTTTGCCGTGCGGCAAGTACCTGCTCAACCAGGGTGCTTAAATTGTTGGGGCCTGCCTCGATATCCTGCTCACCGTTTTTGGCCAGTAGCACCAGCATCACTACCGCGCCAAACGCGCAGGAAATAATGTCCAGAAAGGCAATATTAAAAATCTCAACCGGTGCGCGTGCAATACGTTTCATTACGGCCACTCCGGCGCGGGGGATAAAAATACGCCGTTGGTTGCGCGCGTCCAGTCCCAGTACATGGAGGGGGCGTAGGGATCGCCCTCAATGGGCAGCAGGATCACGTGGTAGCGCACCTGTTTCTGCGCCCGGCGTACGGTTTCTACAAACAGCGCCTGCCTGCATTCGGATGAGATCGACTTATTTTTGGTAATGAAGCCGGTGCATTGCCGGGATAAGCCGTCTCCCAGCGTGGGCAGTCCATCTGTGACCAGATACACATCGGTAATCGACGGGTTCGCCTGAAACAGTGTGCTTACGCCCAATTGCAGGTTGGTACCGCCATCCGGTACCACCGCACCAAGATCCTTTACAATACCTTGCATGGCCGCGCTTTGCGAGGCGCTCACCACATCCTGACCACCCAGCCGACGGGCGGTATTGGAAAATGCCACCATGGTCACCTTAGAGGCTTTCGGTAAGCGCGCCAGCAACCATTTGGCGACCCGGGTCGTGCGGCCCCATTTTGGCGTGGCCACCTTTTTTGCATCGCTCAGCGACAGTTTACCCAGCACATCTACCAGATTATCGCCCATCATTGACGCGCTTTTGTCGATAAGCAAACCAATCTGCTCGCCTTCCACCTTCATTCCGGCGATAAAGTTTTGCTCACCGGTACCGCGCAGTGTGACATTGGCAGACTGCTCGACTTTCTCGGCCAGCGCCGCACGCTGGTCCTCGAGGTCGGCCACCACCGCCAGTTGCTTTGATACCGCGCTTAACAGCTTGGTCTGGGCGTCTGTAGTATCGGCCTGCGCTTCTTGGGTGTCCTGCTGCGATGCTCGCTCCATGGCAATTTTCTGATTTATTTCATCGAGCGATTTTTGCAATTGTTGCTGCGTATCTTCTGAGGCAGCCAGTTCGGCCTCCAGTTTGCGCTGTTCAATCACAGGCTCATCGGTGAACGCGTTAAAGTCGACCAGAATAAAAATCAGGATCACCGCGCCCAGGCCACAGGCCATCACGTCCAGAAAAGAAAGGTTAAAGCCGTCCTGCGGTTTACGCTTCTGGCGCATTGCTGCTTAGCCCTAATTGTGCAGATGTGACAACAGGTGACGCTCACAGGATTCCTGTGTGCGGATCACCATTTTGTCCTGACGACTGTTCAGCAGGTGCATAAACAGCATCAGCACCAGAGAAATTAACAGTGCCACCAGCGTGGAGTTAAACGCCACGCCAAGGGATGCCGTCATGCCGGCGATATCGCCAGCCAGCGCTTCATCGGCCTGGGCCAGCGCGGTACCAATACCGCGTACGGTACCCACAAAGCCTATCGACGGAATGGCCCAGATAATATAGCGGATCATGTTGTTGCCACTTTCAAGCTGCGTGGCAATGGTGTCGACTGACGACTCAATAGCGTCGGCGGCATGTTGCACATTACTGGTGTTCCGGTAGCGACGAATGCAGTTCAGCCAGGTCATGTAGGCGGGGGTTTCACGGTACGGCGAGGATTCGAGTTCGCCAATGGCGGCATCCACATTCAGGGCGCTGGTTTTGTCATGATCTGGTAACAAATCGCGGGTGTAAATTTCCTCTTCGTCAATCAGCTTCCACAGTTTGTAGCCCATCAGAAACAGACAAAACAGCATGAGTGACATACACAGCTGCTGCTCCACATCCTTGATCACCACCCAAACCGAAGACAGCGCCGCCGTGCCCTGGGCGGCCATCACACTTTCTGCAGCCGGGCGGATAACGCCCGCATACAGCAGATGAACCACCACCACAATGGCCAGTAACACACCTGAACTTACCAGCAGACTGGGGTTCATCGACAACGTACTCGTCTTTTGCATAATCAGTCCTGAGATTAAATATTGGTCGGAAAGTCCTGCGGTGCATCCAGCGACGTAAAGTACGCCGCCGCGCCGCCAGCCAGTACCAACAGAATAACGCCTAAGAGTATTTTTCGTTTCATGCCCTACCCCGGTTAGTCATCATAGCGCGCAATGCGAAAACCAATGTCGTCAGCAGGCGCGCTTTCGCCGTCACGATTAGTGGCACGGATATTTTTCATTCGCCCGGTTTTGAACGACGCGCCTTTTACCACATGGGCGTTGCCACTGCCGGCGCCCAAGTAGTCAGTATAGGTGCGCCCGGTATCCGGTGGCGTCAGGGGGTATAAATCGTGCACCCATTCACGCGCATTGCCATCTAAATCAAAAAAGCCGCCTCTGTCAGCCTGATAACTGCCCACCGGTGCTGCGCCCTCATGGCCATCACTGTAATCACGCAGATAAAAGGTTTGCTTGCCCTTAAGTGACTCATCAGCAAAGTTGCCCTGATCGTCACGCAATTGTTCCTGAGAGCCCCACACATAGGTCGTCAGCTGAGCCCGGCGATTCAGTCTGGCAATATATTCCCATTCGGCTTCAGTGGGTAAGCGGTATCCTCGGGCGCCGGGATCGATACCGACCACCCTATTCTGCCTCATCACATAAAACGGTTGCAGACCTTCTTTGCTGCTCAGCCAGTTAGTGTACGCCGCCGCTTGCTCCCAGCTAATGCCGGTAACCGGTTTATTGCCGCCACCGGACTTACCTAAAAAGGCGTTGTATTGCGCCTGGGTAATTTCATGACGCGACACCCACACCTCGCGGGTAAAGTCGACGTTTATCTGATGCTCATTACT
>CAZDUT010000193.1:0-6022 GCA_964508695.1 uncultured Alteromonas sp. | reverse complement strand
CTGTATGGGCGAGAACCGTTCAACCTGTTATGACTTTGACGACATAGATACCGGTTACGCTGACTACGTGGGGCAGATCGATGGTTACATGACCAAAACGTTCAGGGCGATCAATGAATCCTCTTACGATGCTGTGCTGTTCTGGACGTATCTGACTGAAAAGTATGGTACCAGTCCGCCTGATTCAGATACGGTGGAAAATGGCATGAACCTGATGGTGACGTTTTGGGAAGAAGTGGAGGCAGGTAATGAGCTTGACGGCATATCAGCCTTAAATAGCGCCTTATCGACACTCGGGCATACGGAACGCTTCAGAGATATATGGAAAGACTTCAGCGTCGCTAATTATGCCAAGAACCTAAGTGGTGACGGGGTTGACGACAAATATCAGTATGACGACATGGCTGAGCCGGGTGGTAGCTACGACCAGGTCATGCTGCTGTTGAATCAGACGCTGACCAGTTCCGATCAGGTCGTGCGTACCGGGGAGTTTGTTGAGCAGTGGGGCGCGAATTACTATGAAGTGCAGCCAGACAGCTCGGTCACTAATCTTGATATCAAAGTTACACAGGATAGCCTGTCCACACTGTATTATACGGTGCTAGGCATTCAGGGCACCGATATTACGTTTGAGAAGCACTCGGAAAGCCGCAATTTTGAACTGAATTTACCCAATGACAGCTTTGACAAGGTGGTGGTCATTGTCGCGGCACTCGATTATCTGGCTAATTATCGACTCAGTATTAACGGGATCGATCCTACCCTGGCCATAAAACGTCCCACTTCGGGTAACGCTGTGGCCGTAGGCGATCCTGCAGCGCCTGATAAATTTCTGGTCGCGGTGGAGCTGGTGGACGGTGCAGGACTACCGTTGACCGGGGTTGTGCTTAGCGACTTTAGTTTCAGCGTCGGCGGCGAGGCGGTATCCAGCTCTGATATTATTACGTCGGCCACCGTGCAGGGTGAGCATTGGTTTGTGGTGCGCGCGCCGGCTCAACTCAGCGATGGCGTTTATGACTTGCAGGTTGACTATGCGGGCGGACAGAGTGACCTTGAAGCAAACGCCGTCAATTATGCGCCCCGCAATGATGTAGACGCTATGATCACTATCGACCGTTCCGGTAGCATGGGGGATTTTAATAAGCTACAAAGCGCCCAGGATGCGGCCAAACTGTTCGTTGATAGCTGGAGAACCGGCGACAACCTGGGCGTGGTGTCCTTTGCCAGCGACCTGACAATCACCCCGCTGACCCCGTGGAGCAGTTCACCCACCGCGGTGATTGACGCCATTGACAATATTATTGCGGATGGTGGCACCGCGCTGGGCGATGCGCTGCAAGCCAGCTGGGATGAGCTTATTGATGAGGGTGACTCGGCCAACGATTGGGCGATCGTGCTTCTTAGTGATGGGTTGCAAACCACGGGGGATGCAGACTTTCCCAGCGTGGTGAACGCTATTCGGGACGATAACAGCGGAAGTAAACCGGTTATCCATGCGGTCGCCGTAGGCCCCGACGCTGATCAGCGTGAAATGCAGCGTGCTGCCTCTGAAACTAACGGTACGTACCAGTTTGTTTCATTGCCTGCGGTAAGCCCGGCGTCAATGTCGATGATGTCAGGCGCCAGTGCTGCCGGTATAGCGTCTGAGAGTGTGCAGCTGGATCTTGACCAGCGTTATCGGGTGGTAGCATCCAAAATGGATAATCTGCAGCAGATATACAATTTTGTCGGGCCATTGAACGACGGAAATGTGCGCCGCGATGTGCTCACGATACCGGTTGAAAACGGTGCAGCAGAATTAATTCTGTCACTCAGTTTTGATGGATTCACCAATGCTGATATTACGCTGAGAGATGCACAAGGTGTAACCGTACCCGTGTTTGAAACGAGTGCCCGTCACCGTGTTTGGCGGGCAGCCAACCCTGTGGGCGGCAACTGGACATTAACCCTGGAGGTACCCGTTATTGGACTGCTGTTTGACCACGTGTTGGATTTCTTTATCTCCTCAGCCCATGCCCAAACCAACGATTTATTGCCACCTTATCTGGTGCATGTAGCGCTGCGCAGTGAAACCCGGATGGATATGTATTTTCCGCTGCCAGCAGAAGATCGCATCGTTAGCTCAGCAATGCCTATTCTGGTGAGTCTGGCTGATACCGGGCCAATTGTCGGCGCCAGTGTGAATGCAGAAGTCTATCGTCCCGATGGCGGCACGTCGTTGCTAACCTTTTATGACGATGGCGCCCACGGGGATGGTGCCGCAAACGATGGTATTTATGGCAGTACGTTCTATCAAACGCAGGCCGAAGGCTCGTACGTAGTGTTTGTGCAGGCTGCAGGCAGCAGTACCTTAAGCGGCGCCTTCAATCGCGATGACAGCGCTGCTTTCTACATGCATGGCGGCGGTGACGCGGATGGCGATATGCTACCTGATGCATGGGAGACCGCGAATGGTACCGATCCCACTATCCCGGATGGTAATGCCGATCCAGACAATGACGGTTTGCCTAATTCAGAAGAATTTGAACGGGGTACCTCGCCATTTGACCCAGACTCGGATGATGGAGGGGAAAGCGACAGTACAGATGCAGACCCGAATAATCCTGATGACGATCGCATTCAGCCTACCTGGGGTAAAGCCTACCCAGGCGTTGACGTAGTGCACGTGCTGTATGTTAACCGTACCGAGTATGTTCAGGTAGACATTCTCAGAAGTCCATCCATTGCAGGACCTTATACTCCGCTGGATTCGTTGTATACGGGGAATGGACTGTATTCTGATGAAGCGGTCAATCCTGACCAGCAATATTGTTATCTGGTCATTGCGATGAACATCGATGGTGCTCGCTCTGCACCGCTGAATCCTTCCTGTGCGACGCCGAGCGACGATCCTTTTGCGCCCTATGGCTATGTTCGCATCAATGATGGTCAGCCGGTTACGCTCAGTCAGGAGGTCACATTAACATTGTGGGCCAGCGATACCGTTGACCCTGAAGGGGAGTTACCCTTTGATGACGTCATTTTACCCGACGATGCACCAAGCAGTGGTGTGGTTGACATGATGATCAGTAACGATCCTCTGTTAGCCGGTGGGGTATGGGAAGCGTATTCACCTACCCGAGACTGGACGTTGAGTGTGAGTAGCGGCGAAGCAACAGTGTATGCAAGGTTCAGGGATGCCAACGGCAATGAATCGGACATTGTTAGTAGCAGCATTCTGGTGGATTCGGTGGATCTGGCACAATGCGCTATCAGGCCGCTGCTGGAAGCGTCCGACTACGCACTCTTTGCGTTCAGTCACTCAGACGTAACCAAGCTGTATGTCAACGGTGCGTTAGCAATAGGAGGTAATGCCCTGGTCAATCAGCTTTACGTCGAGAGTAATCCGCTGGGCAGAGCACAAAGCCAAACGGAAGTTGATGCCTTTGTTGTTGGCAGTGATCTGGTCTATTACGACGGTACCGTAAATGAGGGGGATATCGTCCATGGCGGCACAGCTGATATTATGAATGTGCAAGTAAATGGTAATATTGAACAGGCGTATCCTATTGCCTTTGGTTCCGAGCAGGCACAAATGGAACTGCGAGCTCAGTTATGGAAGAGCTTGCCGGTAAATGGTCAACTGCTACGCAAGAAAGCCAGCAGCAGTACGCTAATTCTTCAGGGTGATGACGAGCTAAATGTGTTTGCACTAACCGCCAGTGACCTGGCGAATACCAAAACCATTGAAGTGAACGCACCCAAAGGGTCCACCGCACTGGTCAATGTGCTTGGCGATGACTTTACCTTTGATAAAGTAGCAGTGAAAGTGAACGGTGTGAGTAACAATGGCGTGCTGTTTAATTTCGCTGATAGCACTTCGCTGACTATTAACAACAGCGACTGGGATGCTTCGTTGTTCGCGCCCTATGCGGCAATGATGTCGGTAGACAATCAGTTCAGAAGTAATGTGATTGTGCGTGCTATTAATGATGAAGGCAGTCATGTGAAAGGTGACAGTTTTAGCGGTTGCTTACCCTTACCGGATAGCCTTTGATTGAACTCTTAAATAGTCGCATCCAGCCACCTCAATTGAGGTGGCTGGTTCGCCGCTAAGGCAATAATCACCACATAATCACACATTGGAGTGGAGCAAAGCATGTAATGGGATGTCCGCATTCTAGGAGTTGCTAAGTCAATTGGCCGGTTATGCGAAGATCTGCTACTCGCTTTGATCAGAAACAGTCTTTTACACTCTTCCATACGAAAGCACTTCTGAAGCGTGTTGGCGGTTAAGGCTACAACCTTAACTCCCGCACCATGGCTATAGGTTTCATTCATTGATTTGAAGAAATCCAAATCCAATACCATTTCCCCTGCATCGTATCCTCTGTTGAGTGTGCAAAACGGCAGCACAATGTGAAAAGTCTCATCGAAATCACGGTACTAATTCAGGAAAATGCCAACGGCATAACCGGGATATCGAAACATACATCTCTGCAATAGGCTACATTGAAGGGACGGGTTGCCATTGTAACGTTGGCGATTCCATAATTTAGTAAGCGAAAGAAGGACGCATTTGATGGCATGGCTTTACCGAATTAAATGGATGATTGGGCTACTGGTGCCGCTTGTAGCTTTTGCAGCCAACAGTCAGGTTGCCTGGATTGCAGATAACATATGGACAGGTAACCCTGAACAACCCTGGGCAGAAGTCATCATCACTGATAATCAACGTATTCTTGCAGTTGGTGACAAGGCGCTGTTGAATGGCTTTAACGGAAAAGTAAATCAGACCAATGGCGCGCTGATCGTGCCTGGACTAATCGATAACCATACCCACTTCATGACTGGTGCTGAAGGACTTGTGTCTGTAGCTACGCTCGGCGCGACGTCTAAAGAAGACTTCGTCAACCGCATAGCGAATTATGTGGCGGAGGCTGAAAATATCGACTGGATCACGGGGGGCAAGTGGGATGAGACGAGTTGGGGAGGCCAGGCACCGCATCGGAATTGGGTTGATAAGGTCACCAACGATCATCCGCTTCTGCTGATGCGGGTAGATAGTCATTCTGCGCTTGTAAACAGTAAAGCATTAACGTTAGCAGGTATTGATCGAAACACGCCGGATCCCGTTGGTGGCGTTATTGTCCGTGATGAGAATGGCATACCCACTGGCGTCCTTAAAGATGCGGCAATGGAAGCGGTGTTTAAAGTCATGCCCGACGTTAAGCAAAGTGAAGAAGACAGGTTGCTTTCTATAGGGATGAATCATGCCTTAAAGAACGGCGTTACCCAAATCCACAGTATTCCGAATGTTCTGGAAGACGCGGGCTGGCGGGAGTACAAATTATTCCGACGAGCCAACAAGAACGATTGGCAAACAATTCGGGCGGTGATCTATGTGCCTCTTAAGGACAGACACAAGCTGGCTGAAATTATTGAGCAAGAAGGGAGGGGGGACAACTGGCTCTCGTGGCCTGGCGTTAAAGCAATGACAGACGGGTCGTTGGGTAGCAGAACAGCCTGGCTTTACGAGCCTTACAGCGATGACCCTGGCAATAGTGGTATGCCCGTTCAGCCGATAGCTGAATTAGAAAGCGCGATTGCCGAGGCGAATGCGCTTGGTTTGCAGCTGGCAATTCACGCCATTGGCGACCGCGCCAATGATGCGGTGCTGAATATTTTTAACCGACTCAAGCCAGCGCCGGTAAGGCCACGCATTGAACATGCACAGCACTTAAGTCAGGAGGCAATACCGCGCATTTCAAATTTGGGGGTGGTTGCATCGATGCAGCCTTACCATGCTATTGATGATGGCCGCTGGGCGGAAACGCGAATTGGTCACAAGCGTTTGGCTGGAACCTATGCTTTTCATGCATTAAAAGAGGCCGGCGCGAGAATTACATTTGGTTCAGACTGGAACGTGGCACCGCTTGACCCGATCGCAGGGATTTATGCAGCTGTGACGCGACGCACACTGGATGGCAAGACGCCCGAAGGATGGATCCCGGAGCAAAAAGTCAGTGTTGAGGAAGCGTTA
>CAZDUT010000192.1:0-6029 GCA_964508695.1 uncultured Alteromonas sp. | reverse complement strand
CAGCATTTGGCACGATAATGACAATTCACACGGCCTTCATCCGGCTTTGCCTGGCTCATATTGGCGGTCCGCACCGGAATAACATGTCGTGTGCCTTTGAACGCTTTTTTCACCCGCGCTGCCACATCTTTCTCAACAATATTCAGCGGCATTGCTGGCTGGTACTGACCATCAGGCAACACATCCAGCCCGTCACGGTTTCCGCTGATCCCCGCAAACGTTTCAACATAGTCGTACCACGGCGCCACATCCTCGTAGCGGATTGGCCAGTCTACGGCGATACCTTCTTTGGCATTGGCCTCAAAATCAGCTTCGTTCAGACGATAACTTTGGCGCCCCCATAACAACGAACGGCCTCCCACGTGATAACCGCGATACCAGTCAAAGCGTTTCGTTTCTACGTAGGGGTTATCGATTTCGTTGGCCCACATGCCGTACGTTGATTCGTTCAGTGGGTAATCACGTTTAAGAACAGGGTAATTGGCTTTCATCTGCTGCGTGGGCAGATCACGGTGTGGATAATCCCAGGCCTCTTTGTGGGCATTTTTGTAGTCTTTGATATGTTCAATGTTGTGACCGCGCTCCAGCATAAGCACCTTGAGGCCTTTTTCGGTCAACTCTTTTGCTGCCCAGCCGCCGCTGATACCACTGCCGACGACAATTGCATCGTAGTCATAGTTTGCCATGTTGTGTCCCCTTAACACATTGCGTGTGCTAGCCGATTGGATTATCAGACATCACAGCGCCGGATCGCCTGGTCAAGCGATGCGAGTTTGCCTGCATCAGATTCTGGTGTTGGTATAAATTCCTGTGCCACGTAGCCCTGAAACCCGCTTTGCGTTATGGCACGGACGATGGCCGGATAATTCAGTTCCTGGCTGTCATCAATCTCATGGCGTCCGGGCACACCTGCGGTGTGGTAGTGACCCAGGTAGGCACTGTTGGTGGTAATCGTTCGAATGATGTCGCCTTCGCTGATTTGCATGTGGTAGATGTCGTATAACAGCGAAAAGTGCGTTGAGTTAAGACGCTTGCAAAGCGCGACTCCCCACGCAGAGTTGTCTGCCATGTAGTCAGGGTGGTCGACTTTTGAGTTTAAGAGCTCAAGGAACAGCGTGACATTGCGCTTTTCAGCATGAGGCAAAATGCGCGCGAGACCGCGCGCCATATTGTCCAGCCCGCTTCGTGCTGACAACCCCCGCGCATTACCACTAAAACAAATTAAATTGGAATAGCCCGCGTCTGCCACCAGATCGATATGGTCGTGATAACGGCTGACTAACTCATCATGCAGGTCGGCATCCACCCAACCGTCTTCTAAGCTAATCTCGGCGCCGTTACACATGGAGGCCTCAACACCATACTTTTTGAGGGTTGGCCAGTCCTGCGGCCCAACCAGGTCGATGGCATTAAACCCCAGGGTCTTAATCTGCTGACACAGCTGTTCGATGGACAGGTGCCCGAAGGTCCAGCGACTGACCGAATGGCGAACATTGCCTTTTAACGGCGTTGTCGGCGTAGCCCCCTGCTTTTGGTCAGCCAGCACTGACCAGACCGGTAGTGCCGTCATGCCGACACCGGCCAGGGCGGTATTTCTGAGCAGTTGGCGGCGGCTTAGCTCAGACATCGGCAGACACCTTTTCCGCTTTAAACAGCAGTACGAAGCCAACCAGTACCACCAATGCGAACGCCGCCGGGAAGAGCCAGACAGACTGCCAGTCATGCCCGCCGGGGGCGACATAGTTATCGGTAATTTGCCCGGCAACCCAAAAACCAATAAGCATACCGACGCCGTACGTGGCCAGGGTAATCAGTCCCTGCGCCGCACTTTTAATGCGCTCATTCGCTTTGGCGTTGGTATAAATTTGTCCGGAGACAAAGAAAAAGTCGTAACAAATGCCGTGCAGCGCAATACCAATAATCAACATGAACAGGGTGTCGTCCGGCCCGCCGAAAGCGAACAATACATAACGCGCAACCCAGGCCGCCATGCCAATAAGCAGCGTCAGGCGTATTCCAAATCGATTAAGAAACACGGGCAAAAGAAGCATAAACAGGACTTCGGACACCTGCCCCAGTGTCATTTTACCGGTGGCGTTCTCCACCCCGATCTCCGTCAGAAACGGGTTGGCATTCTGATAGTAAAATGCCAGCGGAATACAAATCAGCACCGACGATAAGAAGAACACCAGGAAGTTTCGGTCTTTCAGTAACGCCAGTGCATCAAAGCCCAGTAAATCGCCAACACTGGTTTTCTCTCCTGCGGCTTTGGGCGGCGTCGCAGGCAGGGTAAAACTGAATAGTCCCAGCGCCAGCGACGCGATGGCACATAGCATAAAGGTATTGCGCAGCATGCCATCGGCAATGGCCTGTTGCGTATCCCAGGAAAACACGTAACTGATCATCAGCCCGGCGACAATCCAGCCAACCGTGCCCCATACCCGAATTTTGCCAAATTCTTTCGAGGGGTCAGCCATTTGACCAAAAGACACCGAGTTAACCAGTGCCAGGGTGGGCATATAGGCAATCATGTAACCCAGCACGAAGGGATAAAACCCCGTAAAACTGTCAGCCTGATACATCATGTACATCAGCACCGCGCCGATTAAATGCAGCACGCCAAGTATGCGCTCAGCATTAAAATATTTATCTGCAATTAAACCGACGATCAGCGGCGCGATGATCGCGCCCCAGGACTGCGTCGAAAATGCCATTCCTATCTGACTGCCACTGGCCTCAAGCGTGTTGGCCAGAAAAGTCCCCAAGGTGACAAACCAGCCGCCCCAGATAAAAAACTGCAGAAACATCATCACACTTAATCGCGCCGTTATCATAATGGCTTCCCTTGCTGTTCTTATTTGTCGTTGCTCAGACCGAGAATACGGCGATTCAGCGCCTCGCTGACGTCGCCACCGGCGAAATCGTCGAAGGCATACCTGGGCGGCGTTATCAGGTGTTGTGCAATAAACGGGGCACCTTCGGCGGCGCCCTGTTCACTGTCCTTCAGGCAGCATTCCCACTCCAGTACTGCCCAGCCGTTAAAACCATACTGCGTCAACTTTGAAAAGATCCCCTTAAAGTCGACCTGACCGTCGCCCAGTGAACGGAAACGTCCAGCCCGTTCGGTCCAGTCCTGGTAACCACCGTACACCCCGTTTCGCCCGTTAGGCTGAAACTCTGCATCTTTCACATGAAACATTTTGATGCGATCGTGATACCGGTCGATAAAGTCCAGATAGTCCAGTTGCTGCAAGACGAAATGACTGGGATCGTAGAGAATGTTGGCGCGCGGATGATTGTCGACTTCCGCCAGGAAGCGCTCAAAGCTGGCACCATCATGTAAATCTTCTCCCGGGTGGATTTCATAGCAGACGTCGACACCCACCTCATCAAAGGCATCGAGAATCGGCCGCCAGCGGCGGGCCAGCTCCTTAAACCCCTGATCGACCAACCCGGCCGGTCGCTGCGGCCAGGGATAGGCGAGATGCCACATCAGTGCGCCTGAAAAGGTTGCATGGGCCGTTAAGCCGAGGCGCTGACTGGCCTTGGCTGCCTTTTTAAGCTGGTCAATCGCCCACTCGGTGCGTGCGTCGGGTTTGCCATGCAGCGGTTTCGGCGCAAACGCATCGAACAGTTCGTTGTAGGCAGGGTGGACCGCTACCAGCTGTCCCTGCAGGTGCGTTGATAGCTCGGTAATTTCCACCCCGGCATCGCGACACATTCCTGCGATGTCATCACAATAGCTTTGGCTGTCTGCGGCTTTGTCCAGGTCAAACAGATCAGGACCGGTAGGCACCTGAATTCCTTTATAGCCCAGTGACGCTGCCCACCTGGCCATGTTTTCCAGCGTATCAAACGGGGCCTCCTGACCGGCAAACTGGGCCAGAAAAATCGCCGGGCCTTTAATTGCTGACATACTTTTCTCCTATTTACCGGCTGTGCCAATATCTTCAACGGTTTGCCACTTGTCATCACTGCTACTGCTTTTCAGCATGGCATCAATAAACGCCATGCCTCGTACGCCGTCGTGAACCCCAGGTACGCCTTTGGCGGTACCTTGCTGGTTATCTCTGATAGCAGCGGCAAAATCACTGTAAAGGTTGGCCATCGCTTCGAGGTAGCCTTCCGGATGCCCCCCGGGAATACGGCAGCGGCGCAACGCCTCGTCACACACGCCGGGATTCCCCAGACCTGCGCGCAATACCTGGTGCGGCTCGCCTGCCGGACGGTAAATCAGGGAGTTGGGTTCCATCTGACGCCATTGGAGACCACCCTTATCTCCATAGACCCGAATCGACAGTGGGTTTTCCTCACCGGCGCAGACCTGACTGGCAATCAGTACACCGGTCGCCCCTTTGCGGGTTTTAAGCAATGCAGCACCGTCATCATCCAGCTGACGCCCTTCAACATGCGTGTTGAGCACGCCGGAGAGCGCGGTGACAGTGTCACCTAATACAAATTCAGCAAGACCAAAGGCATGGGTACCAATATCGCCCATACAGCCACTTTCCCCCGACTGCGCCGGGTCGGTGCGCCATGATGCCTGCTTATTGTCGGTCTCCGCTTTATCGGACAGCCACCCTTGCGGGTACTCCACATACACTTTGCGGATCGTGCCAAGTTGTCCGGTTTCGACCATATGCTTTGCCTGCCAAACCATGGGGTAGCCAAGATAGGTATGCGCCAGGCCATACAAAACGGGCTTGCCGTTCATCGCAGACGCCAGAGATTTGGCCTCCTGCAGTGACACCGCTGCAGGTTTCTCACAAAAAACATGAAAACCTGCCTCTATTGCCGCTGTTGATATGGGTACATGCAAGTGATTTGGGGTAACCACAATGACCACCTGCATTCGCTCTTCTTCGGGCAGCCTGGCTTCTTCGTCAAGCATGGTCTGCCAGTCGGCGTACATGCGTGCAGCATCAACATTCAGGCTGTCGGCCGTTCGCTGATTATTGCCGGCGTCACGGCTAAACGCGCCGCACACCAGGTCGTAGTGTCCATCCAGCCCTGCGGCATGACGATGTACTGCGCCGATAAAGGCCCCCTCGCCGCCACCAATCATGCCTGCTCTTATCCGCGCAATTTTAGCCATATCAGCTCTCTTTCGTCGCAATTGTTAAAAACTTTGTTTATTAAATGTTATTTAAACGCAAATGTAACGGATTACATTTTTATTCGTCAACGTAATTTGTCGATTATTTCGGCTTTCCGCCACCTAAACGTTAATAGAATGTAGACAAGGCTGGCTATTTTTAAAGGCAAATCGCTATTCTGACTGGATTTTTCTGTGACAGGCGATATTCTTGTTAACTAAAATGTTAACGGTTACATTCCAGCTAGAGAGTTGAAAACTGACCAATGGCAAATATTCGTGACGTGGCACAGCGGGCCAACGTATCTGTGGCCACCGTATCCAGAACGCTGCAACATCCTGATCGGGTGGCGGAAAAGTCTCGCGACAAAGTGATGCAGGCAATCACTGAATTAGGCTATAAGCCCAATTTGATGGCGGTGAAGTTCCGCTCCGGCAAAACGCAGAATATTGTGGTGCTGGTTCCCGCCATCTCAAACGTGTTTTTTGCGCGGGTGATCAGTGGTATGCAGCAGGAAGCGGCGGAATACGGTTATGCAATATTGCTGGCGAATACCACCGGCAGTGAAAGCGTAGAGCAGGACTTTGCCAAAATGGTGTCGACATCCCAGGCTGACGGATTGATCCAGTTGCGGGCCAACAACCCGCTGGATACCCATATGCGCAATGAGCATGGGTTGCTACCCATGGTGAATGCCTGCGAAGTGATGAATGACAACGCCTTCCCGGTTGTTACACTGGATAACCGTGCCGCCGCTAAAGCCATGACAACTCATTTACTTGACCTGGGTCATCGCCATATCGCCATGATCAAGGGGCCAGATGCCAGTCCTCTGACACTGGAACGTCTGGCGGGTTATCGCGATGCCTTTGAACACGCGGGGCTAGAGGTTGACGAGAAGTTACTGTTCCCCGGCGATTTTACACTGGCTTC
>CAZDUT010000191.1:0-6086 GCA_964508695.1 uncultured Alteromonas sp. | reverse complement strand
CATCGAAGACTATGCGCTGGCGGGACGTAATGTGGGGTTTGCCATGGCCACGGCTACGGCCATGGCGACCTGGATCACCAGCAACACGACACTGGTTGCACCTCAGCTTACCTATCAGTTTGGTATTTGGGGCATGCTGGGTTACAGCATGGCAGCGCTGGGCTTACTGCTTTTTGCGCCACTGGCTGACAGAATTAAAAAGCTTCTGCCCAACGGATTTACCAGCGGTGATTTTATTTACACTCGCTACGGCCACTTTGCCTGGGCGGCATTTATGATCATTTCTCTGTGCTACGCGCTGGGCTGGTTGGTCAGCCTGGGAATGGCAGGCGGCTTACTGTTGTCTTCACTCAGTGAACTGGACTACATGACCGGAATGACGGCCATCCTGGTGATATGCGTGGGTTATACCTTACTGGGTGGCCTTAAAGCGGTTATTGCCACCGATTTTGTACAGAGTGTGGTAATTATCACTGAGGTCGTCGCAGTAGCCTGGGTATGCATCGACGAGGTGGGTTTTGAAACCATGCATACCACTTTGTCTCAACAGCAGCCCGAGTTACTTAACTTACTGTTTCCTGCCGCGGTCATGTTTTTCTTTAACAACATCTTTTTTGGTATCGGAGAAATCTTTCATTCCAATGTATGGTGGTCAAGAGCATTTGCGTTTGGCAAAGGGATTGGTAAAAAGTCTTATTTTGCTGCCGGTCTGTTATGGCTGCCTATTCCGGTAGTGACAGGGTTCATTGCCCTGGCCGCGACGTCACTCAATCTTATCCCCCCCAGCGCCGACATGGTAGGGCCTATGGTGGCGGCAAAACTGCTGGGCAGCATTGGTGCTGTGTTTATATTTATCATCGTTTTTTCGGCATTGGCGTCCAGTATGGACTCGTTACTTGCCGCCACTTCTGATCTGCTTACCCAGGATATTTATAAGAAGCTGGTCAGTCCCGGTGCATCTTCGGACCAATTGCTGCGTATGAACCGTTATATTGTGATTGGTCTTGGCATAGGCACCTGGTGTGTGGCCGCGTTCAAACTGGCTACGCTGGGTGCGCTACTTAATTTCACCGGGGCATTTGTTGCCGCGACCATTTGGCCAATCGTTTACGGCCTATTCAGGCCAAAACTGGGCGGTACGTGGGCTGCGGTTGCCATGATAGCGGGCACGACGGCAGGTTTAGTCGGTTATTTCACCGTAGGGTTTTATGTTGCCGCACTGATTAGCTGTGGCGTGTCACTGGTGTGCTGCCGAATCGGTATTTGGCGCAGTGAAGAAGAGTTTCAGTGGCGTGAACTCGACGAGGAGGGCAGTGCATGATCTCACAGACTGTCCTTACCGTGTTGGTTTACGCCTGCTTATTGATGAGTTGTATTAGCCCGATTCTGCTGATTGTGTGGTTAATACGCGATGTTAAAGGTAAAAAGTTATGGTAAAAGCAGAACTGGAAGCGGTCATTCAATTTGATCGCAAACGGCCCGATGTGTATGGCGATGCGCATCCCAAGACCCTGCTTCGCGCTATTCAGGAAGATGGCGACCACCTGGGAAAAATCACTAACCGCCATATTTATTCAGCAGATCAGTTTGATTCAGAAAGTCTGCTTCAACTGTTCCGGCTCGCTGCAAAGTATGAGGCTAACCCCGATCGCTTCAGTACTTCTTTACAAGGGCAGATTTTAATCTCAGCGTTCTACGAGCCCAGTACCCGCACGCGCTTATCGTTTGAAAGCGCCTGGCACCGGTTAGGCGGCGACATTATGTCGATTACTGATCGCTCTACGACCGGACTGGCAAAAGGGGAAAGCCTGGCTGACGTTGGAGAGATGTTTAATAACTACGGTGACTGTGTGGTTTTGCGTGATACCAACGCTGACTCTGTCCGCAATATGATGAGTGCGCTGCGCATACCTATCATAAATGCCGGTAACGGCACCGATGAACATCCCACACAGGCACTTGCTGATTTATACACCATATTTAAATGGTGTCCCGCGTTGATCGATGGTTCCGAAAAAATAAACATGTGTATCATCGGTCTGCCATCAAAAATGCGCACCGTACGCAGTCTGTTAAAGCTTATTGCACTTTTTCCTGACTGCTTCAGCCAGGTTACTATTGTTAATGACAAATCCCGCTCCGAGATGTTCGACTCTGGTCAGCTGGAACAGTTGGTGGAAGCAGGGGTAAACATACATACCTGTGACAAGCTGGAAGAAGTGCTGCCGGATGCAGACGTCGTGTATATCAACGCAATTGCGTGGGAAGGTAACTCTTTCAACCAGTACGGAAATCAGTATCACATCGACAGTACGTCGCCGTTGAAGAAAAATGCCATCATACTTCACCCACTGGCACGTGGAGCGGAACTCTGCTGCAGCCTGGATAACACTCCGCACAACTGGTATTTCGCGCAGGCGCGTGGCGCTGTTTTTCTCAGACAGGCTTTACTGACTTGCCTTGTACGCCGCGTTGAACGCGTTTTGGACATTGTTTAAGGGATAAGGAGACGATTATGTGTGGTATTGCCGGTGTATTTACTAACAGCACAGAAATTAACATTGATTCTCAGACCCTGGTAAACATGGCGGCGATGATGCACCATCGCGGTCCGGACAGCTATGGGTACTGTAACCCGGCCGATATGGGGATCGGCATGAGCCATGCGCGGCTCTCAATCATTGATTTGGACGAAAACCGCGGACGTCAGCCATTCTGGCTGGACGGTGGTCAGACAATGTGTGTGCATAACGGCGAATTCTATGATTATCAGCGGATTCGTACCGACCTGATCGCCCGGGGAGTGGACTTTACCAGCAAAAGTGACTCTGAAATTCTGCCCACCTTATTCCGCCATTTGGGCATGAACGAAACATTGCGCCAGTTACGCGGTGAATTTGCATTTGCCCTCTACGATGAGAAAGAAGATACCCTGTATCTCGCCAGGGATCGCTTTGGTATTAAACCTTTGTATTGGACGCAAACTGACAACGGGGTAGTGTTTGGCTCAGAGGTTAAAGTCATTCTTGCACACCCGGAGGTTAAACCCGAACTGGACTCTAAAGGCCTGTTCCATCAGCTCATTCAGGTGATGGTACCGGGCAGCACGGCGTTTAAAGGCATTCAGCAGGTTGAGCCTGGCCATATGCTTAAAATTAAGCGCAAAAACGGGGCTCTGGAAATACAAAATCATAAATACTGGGATATGGATTTTCCCACCATCGGCACCCGCGAGAAGCATACGGACGATTATTATATCGACGGTGTGCGGGACAATCTTATTGAGGCTGTACAGCTACGCTTAAATGCTGACGTCCCGGTTGGGTGCTATTTGTCCGGAGGCATTGATTCCTGCTCAATTCTTGGTTTGGCCAGCGGCTATGCACAGAGCCCGTTGAAGGCGTTCACGATTAGCTTTGACAATGCAGAATACGATGAGTCGGCGATTGCAACGGAAATGGCGCAATCTGTCGACGCTGATCAGGAAATACTCACACTGAATGCGGATCTGCTATATAACAATTTCGCACGAACCATCTGGCATACAGAGCGCACCATTTATAATACGCTGGCGGTGGCTAAACTGATGATGAGCCAGAAAGTACGTCACGTACAGTACAAAGTGGTGTTAACTGGCGAGGGATCCGATGAGTTGTTTGCAGGTTATCCGGCATTCAGACAGGACATGTATCTGCATGGAATGGACGGACTCGATGAAGAACAGGCCGGCGAATGGCGAAAATCGTTAGAGACGTCCAATGAACTGTTTAAAGGTGCCATGCTGGCAAAGGATGAATATGTGTCTGCCGACCTGGATAAAAAAATAGGCTTCACGCCTAGTTGTCTGCAGCCCTGGCTGGGTTGCACTGACCATGCCCGTCAGCTTATTCACCCCTCGCACCGTGACGCTGTAGAGGGATATGAGCCCGGCACGGCCATTGCTGAGAAGCTGGACGAGCATTATCTGAGTGAGCGTCACCCATTGGATAAAGCGCAGTATGTGTGGATTAAAACGATGCTGGAAGGCCAGATCCTGACATGGGGTGGCGATCGGGTTGATATGGCCAACTCAATGGAAGCCCGCCCTCCGTTTTTAGATCATAAACTGGCCGAGTTTGCGGCCACCATTCCCCCGGAAATGCGTATTAAAGGCAGCAAGGAAAAATACGTCCTGCGCGAAGCCATGAAAGGTGTACTGCCCGAAACATTATACAAGCGCGAGAAGTTCGCGTTTATGGCTCCCCCCGCGCATACGGACGAGAAAAAGTGGAAGAAACTTCGTGCACTGCTGGATCAGTATGCTTCACGGGACAAGGTAGAAAAAGCCGGGTTACTGGATGCCGACTACCTTGAAAAGCTCGTTACAATGCAGGAGTCCAGTGAAACGGATACCAGTGATAAAGTGCAAATTGATGCCATATTGAATCATGCGCTGGGTGTCATGATCCTTCATCATCATTTCATTGATCAAAACATACCGAACTACGCCTATGAGCAGGCACAAAAACTGAACTGGGTGGTGTAGCACACCGGCTCAGGCTTTTTTCTGCCGGCCTGGGGACGCCACGGGCCGGCTGAAAGATTGTGGTTCACTCACTGAACGTTGTGCTTCCTGCTCAAAATTAATGGCAGTAATGGGGAAGGGGATCACGATACCTGCTTCATCAAAGCGGCGCTTGAGTAATTTCATAAACGCGCTTTTAATGAAAAACCGGTTAAAATATTCGCGCGTACGCAACATCACTGTTAGGTTGATACCTGAACTATCAAATGTGTGAAATATGACAAAGGGATCATAGCTTGCTACACCATAAGGGTGTGTTTTTAATATGTACTTTGCAACGTCAAGACAAATCTCCTCGACCTTATCCAGATCAGAGTCATAATGGACACCCACATCGACGGGGACGGACAGCTCTGGCTCCGGGTAAAAATAATTGATCAGCTTTGAATTAGACAGCTTGCTGTTCGGAATAATGACGACGTTGTTTGGCAGCATTCTTATCCACGTAGAGCGCCAGCCAATTTTTTCTACAAAACCCTGTTCACCGCTGTCCAGCTCAATGTAGTCACCAATACGTACTGGCTTATCTATCACTAACTGAATGCCAGAGAAAAAATTCTCAAGTGTTGGCTGTAAAGCCAGGGCAACTGCCAGTGAGCCAATACCGAGCGATGCGAGGATTGGCGTAACCGAAATGCCTATGGCACTAAGTACAAATAACACCGTAAGCAGCACCAACAACAGGCGTATCGCCCCATTCAAAATACTCGAGGAGTTTTGTATAAGCGACGAACCTGTTTTGTATTCTCTGATGCTGTATGTCGAAAACCGCTCAATGAACACAAACAGCGTGATCACCAGCAGCGTACTGACGGTATAGTCAAAATAGGACGCGTAATCATCAGGTAACCAGCCAGCCAAGGTCAGCGTCGCCTTACTCGACCATACAATGATTGCAATACTGAACAGCGTGAGAGGCAATGACAATGCCTGACTAAACACCCGGTAGAAGCGATAACGACTGCGCGCAGAGCGCGCTGCTTTGCGATTTACGTGCACCAAAATAATGCGCTTGGTTAACAGAAGTACCAAAAACAGGGCAACAGGTAACAGAGCGGTCAGCAACGGATAGCTGTTCGGTAACTGGCTTAGCGGCTCATACATAATAGTTGTTACAGCCTAACGCTGTGTATCAGCTATGTCAGATTATGAGTATTGCAATATACAAGCCATACAATACCCAGGGATCAGCTGGCGTTTATATATCGGATTTACCACGCTTACCGTAACAAGACACCTATACTGAGTTGAATGGTATGTATAACGAAAACAAGGGTGTCACTGCTGTGAGAGAAAAGCATAAGGGCATGAAACGTGTGTGGCACGCCACGACCAATTCATTTAAAGGACTGGCCGCAGCGTTTACCAGAGAAGCTGCGGTACGTCAGGAAACGCTGGTATTCAGTATTCTGATTCCTTTCGCTGTGTTTGCAGACGTAACACTAGTAGAACGTATATTACTGATAATGACGTTAGGTATAGGATTTATTGCCGAATTACTAAATACAGCCATAGAAATAGT
>CAZDUT010000190.1:1529-6130 GCA_964508695.1 uncultured Alteromonas sp. | reverse complement strand
GGTAAAGGTCGTAATGTCTTGTACTGCATGGGATACATTCTGGCGTCTAACCGCGCAGAGTCTGTTGCACTGCATGACTGCGATATCGTGACGTACAATCGCGACCTGCTTGCCAAACTTATTTATCCGGTTGCCAATCCCAATTTTAACTACGAGTTCTGTAAAGGCTATTACGCCCGTGTCGCCAATGGCAAAATCAATGGCCGCGTATCGCGCTTGCTGGTAACCCCCTTGTTGCGTGCACTTAAACGCATTATGGGCAGCAACGAATACCTGGAGTATATGGACAGTTTCCGTTATCCCCTGGCGGGCGAGTTCTCCTTCCGTCGTGACGTGCTTAACGACATCCGTATCCCCAGTGACTGGGGACTGGAAATCGGTGTGCTATCAGAAATGCACCGTAACTATTCGCATAACCGGCTATGTCAGGCAGACATTTGCGATGTCTACGATCACAAGCACCAGGACCTGTCGTTGAACAATGATCAGGGTGGCCTGTCAAAAATGTCCATCGATATCACCAAGGCGGTGTTCAGAAAACTGGCAACGCAGGGCTATACCTTCAGTAACGAGATGTTCCGCTCGATCAAAGCCACTTATTACCGCATTGCACTGGATTTTATTGAAACCTACCATAACGATGCAGAGATGAACGGGCTGACCCTGGACATTCACAGCGAAGAAAAAGCCGTTGAAATGTTCGCCAGCAATGTCATGAAGGCGGGTCAGAGTTTTCTGGAAAACCCCATGGAAGCACCCTTTATCCCGAGCTGGAACAGGGTAACCAGTGCAGTTCCAGACATACTGGATCGCTTGCTGGAAGCTGTGGAAGCCGATACCGCTGAATTAAAGGGGTAGCCTATGCAACGGGAACAACTTCACGAAAAAGTCTGCCATCACCTGCAAACCATCTACGCAGAAGTTGAACTGACGGTGCCGGTAGGCGATCTGGCTGATACGTTGTTATCGACCATTGGTCTGAACATTGATGAGGACATCACCTCACCTACACCACACAGCAACCAATGGTCTGAAGAAGACATGGTGATGATCACTTACGGCGACAGTGTGGTGAGTGACTCCGAGCATCCACTTAAAACCCTGGATCGGTTTTTACACACCTACTGCCGCAATACCATCAACAACGTACACATACTGCCGTTTTTCCCTTACAGCTCAGATGATGGATTTTCGGTTATCGACTACTCCAGTGTGAATGAGTCGCTGGGAAACTGGAGTGATATTGAGTCATTGGCGAAAGACTATGGCCTGATGTTTGACTTAGTGATCAACCATTGCTCCGCCCGCAGCGGCTGGTTCGACAATTTTATTAAAAATGACGGTCCTGGCAGTGACTTCTTTTTCACCGCCAGCCCGAACGATGACTTATCTATGGTAACCCGTCCGCGGGTATCACCGCTGCTGCGCGAAACCCAGTGTGAGGACGGGGTAAAGTATGTGTGGTGTACCTTCAGTCATGATCAGGTCGATTTTGATTTTCGAAATCCCAAAGTACTTATTGCCTTTGTTGAGATCATTCGGCTCTACATGGATAAAGGTGCCAAACTGTTTCGTCTGGATGCCGTGGCGTTTCTATGGAAGAAGCTTGGCACTAATTGTATAAACTTACCGCAAACCCATGAGGTGATCCGGCTGCTACGCACCCTGATCGAACACGTCGATCCCTCGATCATCATCATCACCGAGACCAATATTCCTAACCAGGAAAACCTGACGTATTTCGGTAACGCCAATGAGGCGCATGCCATATACAACTTCTCATTGCCGCCCCTGTTGGTCAATACACTGGTAACAGGCAATTGTACCTACCTGAAAAACTGGATCATGAGCATGCCTCCGGCGCAGAACGGTACCACCTATTTTAATTTTATTGCGTCGCATGACGGTATTGGTTTGCGCCCTGCAGAAGGCCTGCTAAGCGATGATGAGATTTCTACGCTGGTGCACTGTATGCAACGCTTCGGTGGCAAAGTGTCGTGGCGCGCATCCGACCATGGCCAACAAAAACCTTACGAAATAAATATTACGCTGTTTGAAGCGTGTCAGGGCACCGACAAAGGGCCGGATCGCTATCAGGTTGACCGCTTTATCTGCGCACACGCCATTATGCTGGGGATGGAGGGCCTTCCCGGACTGTATATCCACAGTCTTGTCGGCACCGGCAATGACTATGAAAAAGTCGCCAACACCGGGCAGAACCGCTCCATCAACCGTAAGCGCTGGAACTTTGATGAGCTGGCTGCTTTGCTGGACTCGCCCTACTCACAGCATCATAAGGTGCTAACGCGGTTGTCACAGTTAATCCGGATCCGTAAGGCGCAAAAAGCCTTTCACCCGAATGCAACCCAATACACACTGCAGCTGGGTGAAGAGGTGTTCGGTTACTGGCGTCAAAGCCTGGATCGCAAACAAAGTATATTCTGCGTCAGCAATATCAGTGACACCGAACAGGCTGTGTTGCTTTCAGATATCAACCTGATTGGTACGGACAGCTGGATTGATCTTATTTCCCGCACCCCGATTGATAACCTGAGCAATTTTTTACAACTTAAGCCTTATGAAACCGTCTGGATCAGTAATAGGGATCCTGAAGCATAAGACCTTCGCTGGCATTGGCAAAGTGCTGACTTTCATGGATAATCTGCCTCCACGCGGATTACCGAGGACGGCAGCATGGCAACAACATCAGACTGGTTATCACTGGATGAGGCAACCACACAGCTTGCCGATGCCGCGGTTGCAGTAAAAGAATCAGAAACGGTTCCATTGCAACAGGGCCTGGGCAGGATCATTGCCACAGATATGATCGCCCGAATGGCCGTTCCGCCCTGGGATAACGCCGGGATGGACGGCTATGCGGTGGCTGCGGAGTACGTTTCGGACGCTGCCATGCCATTACAGGGCGTCATTACGGCGGGCACTGCACATCCCCCTTCCCTTGAGCCAGGTAAGTGTCTGCGCATTATGACAGGAGCACCACTCCCCGAAGGCGCTGACGCAGTGGTGATGCAGGAAAACACCTCAGATTGCGAACGCGGCGTACAGATCCTGCAGCGTCCGGTTAACGGTGAAAATGTTCGCCAAAAGGGTAACGATGTTACCCCCGGTGACGTGCTTATTGCCGGTGGAACGATGCTTTCTGCAGCGCATCTGATGGTGCTCGCCTCACAGGGCCATGATACGGTCAGTGTGCTCAGGAAGGTCCGTATTGGGGTCATCACCACCGGCGATGAACTCACCAACCCAGGATCAGCACTCACCGACGGTAAAATTTATGATGCTAATCGCACCGGCATCATTGCCCTGCTCAATGTACACCCTGTCGAAATTACTGATTACGGCATTGTGAAAGATGATCCCCACGCACTGCGCGCTGTGTTTAATGCTGCCTGTCAGTCACAGGATATTGTTATTTCAAGCGGGGGGGTATCAGTCGGTGATGCCGATTTTGTAAAGGATGTCATTGCCGAACTTGGCAATGTGGGATTCTGGAAAGTCGCGATAAAGCCCGGCAAGCCTTTTGCGTTTGGTACCCTCGGTAACACCTTATTTTGCGGCGTGCCGGGTAATCCGGTGTCGGCTTATGTCACCACACAACTATTGGTATTGCCGTTGGTTTCCAGGCTGTCTGGCAACAGAGCATCACCGGCCCTGACGCAGTTCACAGCAACCCTGGCAACCCCGATAAAACGGCGCGCCGGTCGCCTGGAGTTTATGCGTGCACACTATGAAAACACGGCGGACAAAAGGTTACGCGTAACCCCTCTTGCGCGTCAAAGCTCTGCGGTAATGACGTCAGTCAGCCAGGCAAACTGCTACCTGGTCGTGGGTGCCGATACAGAAGTTTTGCAAGCCGGTGAACAGGTTGAAATCGTGCCATTTACGCCGTATGGATTAATGTAATGCTCTTTTCCCGACGTTTTGCGCTAGAAAGTCGCCGCCTGATTACTCTGGCCTGGCCGCTGTTAATTGCACAAATTACGCAAATGCTGATGGGTGTCAGCGACACCATCATGGCCGGCCGCTATGATGCTGTCGATATGGCTGCAGTCGCGCTTGGGTTTAGCCTTACCATTCCTATTATGTGTTTCATCCAGGGCATTGCGCTGGCTTTGCCTCCGCTTATTTCACGACTCCAGGGCAGCAAAGAGGCAGACGGTATTGCCAATGTCAGTCAACAGGCCGGTTATCTTCTGCTTGCCATGGGCGGCATTACACTGCTGCTGTACCCGTTTACCGAACAGTTGGTTGCCCTCTTCCCCATGGAAGCCGCCTTGTACACCATAACTGTGGATTATGTTCGCTTCGTCATTCTTGCTATGCCCGGCTTCGCGCTCTACCAATGGCTCAGAAACTACTGCGAAGGGCTGGGCAAGACGAAACCCACGATGATCATTACCGTCATCGGGCTGGGCGTAAATATTATCGGAAATTATATTTTCATCTACGGTGCCGGCCCCATCCCGGCATTTGGTGGTGCCGGATGTGGGATCGCCACAGCCAGCGTGATCTACGCCATGCTAATTGCCACGTTTATTTACACCTTGGCCTCACCTACGCTTAAACGCTACGGGCTGTTT
>CAZDUT010000190.1:0-1519 GCA_964508695.1 uncultured Alteromonas sp. | reverse complement strand
CTATGCGCCGGTACCCTCTCTGTTATGGCGCACGCTCAAGCTGGGTATGCCCATTGCTATGACGTTGCTGTTTGAAGTCACATTATTTGCCGTTGTCGCATTACTGGTTGCCCCCTTTGGTGCCACAACGGTGGCCGCCCATCAGGTGGCGCTGAACTTTTCTGCACTGATGTTTATGTTTCCGATGAGTCTGGGTATGGCGGTGTCGATACGGGTAGGCTACCGTATCGGTCAGGCGCGCACCGAACAGGCAATCACCGCGGTTAAAAGCGCGATTAGTATCGGTCTGTTTATCGCTATTCTGACAGCCTCATTTACCCTGCTGGCCAAGGCGTACATCATCCGGCTGTATACCGATGATGACGCGGTCTTTGCGATGGCCAACGCGCTGCTGATTTATGCGGCCATTTTTCAGTTTTCCGATGCCATACAGGTGATATCGGCCAATGTGTTGCGAGGATATAAAGACACCACGGCCATGTTTCTGATTACCTTCTGTGCTTACTGGCTGATTGGTCTGCCCTGCGGTGTAATTCTTGGTCGGACTGACTGGCTGACTGCCGCGCCAATGTCGGCAGCAGGTTTCTGGATTGGATTTATCGTGGGATTAAGCAGTGCTGCCGTTATGCTGGGCGCACGGGTATGGATAATCCAACGTCGTCTGCGCTCTCAGTCATTATTGCTGGCAACCGGATAAAACCGGTCCTTACCGTTGGCCTTTGCTTTATACAAATTATTGTCAGCAAGCTTGATAAGAGTGGAAAGCTCGTCGTCTGTATCATTGTTAAACGCCACCAGCCCCATACTGAACGTGATCGTTTGATCTTCAGGTAACCCTTCAATACGCCGGCTATTTAGTGCATCCCTCAGACGCAGGAAGATCGCGGCAGCATCAGCAAGTGACGACTGCGTGATAACCAGTAACCATTCCTCGCCGCCAAACCGACCGTAACTGTCCTGCTGTCTGAGTGTCTCGCTGCAACATTCAGCAAAGGCCATAAGCACCCTGTCACCGGCTTCATGGCCGTAGGTGTCATTAATGTGTTTGAAATTATCAATATCGATGATCGCAATCAGGCCTGACGCATTTCGCTCGCTAGATTTGGACAAAATATGTTGCGCAAAGCGAAGAATTGCCCGCCGGTTTGGCGCATTGGTTAGCTGATCCTGCATTGCCAGCGTTTTGAACCGATTACGTCGCCTCACCTGTTTCATCAGCATGAAAAGTGACGCCGACACGATAAGCACAGAAAGGAGCGACACCGCGATCCACAGTCCCTGTATTTGCCGCTGTTGGTAAATGGTCTGTTGTTGCAATGCGTTTTCGTTTTGCAGTTGTGCATTGTCATTTTCCATTTTTTCCACATCAAACAGGATACGCAGTCGCTGGATGTCTTGCTGCGAACGCGTTTCAAGTTGTTCCTGAAGTCGCTCGGCAAGCTTTTTGTATTTGCTATAGGCCAGCTTGTGATTACCCTTTAGGGCGGCCAGTTGGCCAGATAACGCCTCAAAACGTTCT
>CAZDUT010000189.1:0-6164 GCA_964508695.1 uncultured Alteromonas sp. | reverse complement strand
GACATACATAACATATTTTGGACGTCTAAACGTCTATTTGGGAGCGTGTGATGGTGTCGTATGCACAGGGGGTCGATGCCCTCAACCAATCTTTGTCTGAATTGCGTGACATTGATGTGTCATTTGAGTTTTTCCCGCCTAAGACGGAAAAGATGGAGCAAACGCTGTGGAAGTCGGTCGAGCGCCTGGCTCCCCTTAAACCCAGCTATATGTCTGTCACCTACGGCGCAAACAGTGGCGAGCGGGACCGTACCCATGATGTGGTCAAGCGCATCCACCAGCAAACCGGTGTTGATGCGGTACCACACCTGACGTGTGTCGATGCCAGCCCTGATGAACTTAAGCAAATTGCTAAAGATTACTGGGACTCTGGCATTCGTCGCATTGTGGCACTGCGCGGAGATTTGCCTGCCGGTATTGAAAAGCCCGACATGTACGCATCTGATCTGGTGAGGCTGTTAAAAGACGTGGCCGATTTTGATATTTCTGTGGCCGCCTACCCGGAAAAGCATCCCGAAGCACCTAACGATCAGTTTGACTTGCTTAACCTGAAGCGTAAAGCCGAAGCGGGGGCAAGCGAAGCCATCACCCAGTTTTTCTTCGATGCCAGCGTATTTTTGCGGTTTCGCGACCGCGCTGCGGCTGCCGGTATTGATTTGGATATCGTACCGGGGATCCTGCCGGTGACCAATTACCACACCCTGATAAAGTTCGCCGGCTTTACCAATGTGCATGTGCCCGGTTATCTGCATCGTTTATTCGACGGACTCGACGAGGATGATCAGGCAACACGTAATCTTATTGGGGCGAATATCGCTATGGACATGGTCAAGGTTTTGGCCAAAGAAGGGGTGAAGCATTTTCACTTTTACACCCTTAATCGCAGTGAACTTAGTTACGCGATTTGTCATATGTTAGGGGTACGTGGGTAAGAAAACTTTTGCCCCCGATGACTTCACCGGTATACCATCGGTTAAATCAGACAGGACAGAAGAGGAAGCCCTCCTGTGAAATATGAACGCCTGAGTCACCAGTGGCAGCGTCTGTACCCTACACTGAAGACATTTGGCAATTTATTTATCAAGCGCTGTCGGGAAGACAATATCGCGATATCTTCGGGTCACCTTGCTTACGTGACCCTGCTTTCCCTGGTGCCGTTTATCATGGTGACCTTTACCATTATGTCGGCGTTCCCGGCGTTTTCGTCGGTGCGTGGTAAGCTGGAAAACTTTATTTTCAGTAACTTTGTGCCAACTGCCGGGGATGTGGTTCGCGAGCATATGATTAACTTTGTGGGGAATGCCTCGCAAATGGGCGCTATCGGGATTTTGTCTTTACTGCTCGTGGCACTGATGCTGATTTCCAACGTCGATAAGACCCTCAACCGCATCTGGCGCACCGAAAGCGATCGCCCGCTCATCTACACCCTCGCCATATACTGGATGGTGATCACGCTAGGCCCGCTCCTGATTGGCTCAAGTGTGGTGATTTCCTCTTACCTGACCGGGTTGGCAACATTTGCCGAAGAATACACGCCAGGGCTCGGCACCCTGTTTTTGCAACTCATCCCCAGTTTTGCTGCACTGTTAGCCTTCATCATTCTGTATATGGTGGTGCCAAACCGGCAGGTGAAATTCCTGCATGCCATCGGCGGCGCATTACTGGCTACCGTGGCATTTGAAGCGACAAAAGCAGGGTTTGCACTCTATGTAACCAACTTCCCGTCCTATCAGGTGATATACGGGGCGCTGGCGGTTGTGCCTATCTTGTTTCTGTGGGTGTATTTATCGTGGATAGTGGTCCTGCTGGGCGCAGAGTTTACCTGCAGCCTGGGCGAAGTCCTCGATCATAAAAAGACCGAGGAACAACCCAGAAAAGTCCCTGAGGAATAGAGGCTACTGGCGCAGTGTTGCGATAAACGCATCAGACTCAGCAATTGCCTCTTTCATTTCCTCGATAAGGCGAGCCACATCACCTTCAATGGTGTTCAGTTCGCCCTGCAGAGAGCCAATGGCGCTGGCATTCAGGTTATGTTTTAAGAACAAAACATTATCATTGAGTGCGGTCAGTACGGGCTCCATGCGGCCTTCCGCACGGCGCATGGCGTCCAGCATAGTTTGGTAGCGGCGACGTGTATCACGCAGTTTTGCGGCGCTTTCGCGTTTAAATGAGGCACTGTCATACTCTTCAATTTCCGCTCCCCACTCGTCAAACAGGGCGTCAGCCACGCTTTCAATTTTATCAATGCGACTGCTTACTTCGTCGGCTGCGGCTTTGCTGTCTTCGTATTCTGCATTCAGTGAATCGTATACGTCTTCAAGCTCCCCACCGTCGAACTGGATAAGCGCACTGAATTCTTCGAGTGCCGAACTGAACTGCTCCTGGGCATCCTGTTGAGAATCCCGGGCATCCTCTACCCGATCAACCAGAATATCCCGCTTCTCTACACCAACCTTTTCCCATGCCGAATAATACGCCGACTGACAGCCACTCAGACATGTCAGACTTAATACGCCAATTATTCCAAGCTCTACAAAACGCATTACACCCCCTCTACAGCACGATACCGTGCGGCACTGATGATACAGATAATGTGCAGTATTACGCCAAGAGGCCAGAAAAGGATTGCCAGTACCACAGTAGCGGCCAGGGCATAACACACACCCACCGCTATAAACCAAAACAGCGCGGCTAATATGCGCCCTTGCACCAGATGACCTAACCCCGGAATAAAGAAATTACAAATCGCGGCAAGTACATTACCGCCTGATCCTTGTCCTGCCATGTTTTCGTCCTCGCAATTAGTCACAGAATGTGATTGAGTAATATCTGAATATAAATTAAAACAAATGAAGCCACTGCACAACGCGCTGAAACAAAATGAAACGTCTTTATCCAGACACCGGAAGTTTTCACAGCGGTATGCTCGACACGGGCGACGGCCATACGCTGTATTACGAACAAAGCGGCAATCCGGATGGTATTCCGGTACTTTTTATCCATGGCGGGCCCGGCGCCGGTCTCTCGCCGAGCTACACGCGTTTTTTCGACGCCAATCGCTACCATATTATTGGCTTTGAACAGCGTGGGTGCGGACGTTCGACGCCTTTTGGCAGCCTGGATAACAACACCACCTGGCATTTACTGGACGATATTCAGCGGTTACGCTGCTACCTCGGCATTGATAAATGGGTAGTCTTTGGCGGCTCCTGGGGCGCAACCTTAGCATTACTCAGTGCGATTGGTGCACCCGAGCATGTCAGAGGCATTATCCTGCGCGGTGTATTTTTAGGCCGAAAAGCCGATCGCGACTGGTTTTTGTCGCCATCCGGCGGTGCCGCGCAACTCTTTCCCGAGCATTATGCCAATTTCGCCGATCATATCGACTCATCTGACAGTGACAGTATCTGCGCGTGGTATCAGCAAGCCTTTAGTGAGCAAACCAACGATGTACAGCGCCTCTCGGCTTTAAAGCGCTGGTACTTGTGGGAAGAGCGCTTGTCACGTCTGACGCTACCTGCCGGTACGGGCGATGTTACCGCCCATTACCCCGTGCAGCTAATGACCAGTCTGGCCAAACTGGAATGTCATTACCTGTCGAACCACTGTTTTATTGAGGAAAACTATATCCTTGATAACATAGACAAAATTAACCACATTCCGGGTACCATTGTGCAGGGGCGCTATGATGTCATTTGTAAAATGGAAGCCGCCTACACCCTGAGCAAGTCATGGGATAACGCTGAGTTACAGGTGGTCCCTGATGCGGGACACAGCACCTCCGAGCCGGGGATCGGTTACGCACTTTGCCGGGCGTCCCGGGAGATGGCCCGGTTTTTAAGAGAGCAGGATCGATGATTGGACTTGTCCAAAGAGTAGCCGAAGCCAGTGTCAGCGTTGATGGCACGCAGATCAGTCAGATTAATCACGGTATCTTGTTACTGCTTGGTGTAGAGCGTGACGACAGTGACGAGCACATCGCCAAGCTGGTAAAAAAAGTCAGTCACTACCGCATGTTTGCTGATGCTGACGGAAAAATGAATCTGAATGTCAGTCAGGTACAGGGCGAAATTCTGGTTGTATCGCAATTTACCCTGGTTGCCGACACCCAAAAAGGCAATCGTCCGGGCTTTTCCCGTGGCGCGAGTCCGGCCCATGGAGAGGCCATTTACCAGCAATTCGTAGCACAGCTTGGTAACACCGGGATCCCTGTAAAAACCGGTCAATTCGGAGCGGACATGCAGGTTGCACTTGTCAACGATGGCCCGGTCACTTTCCAGTTTCAGGTGTGAGCCCCCTGCACTCCTTATGCGAATCCCTTGTGACCAGACCGCGCATAGGGTTAAATGGCTATTGTTTTTTTCATTTAAGAGCGTGCTGCCGTGTATAAAGTGATGTCGCCAGAGTCAGAAGAAGCGTTTGATGCCTATTTTCAGTTTCGCTGGCAACACCTGCGTCAGCCATGGAACTTTCCCCCAGGCTCGGAAAAAGATGAATACGAACAGGTTGCTGAACACCGTATGATTGTGGACGGTAACGGCGAAATCGTGGCAACCGGCCGTGTGCATCTCAATACACCTGAAGAAGCACAGATACGACATATCGCCGTGCATGCTGACCACCGTCGCAAAGGCATCGGGCAGATGATGCTGGGCGCGCTGGAAAGCGTTGCGCGTGAACTAGGCGCAACAAGAGCTGTGACCAACAGCCGCGAAACGTCAATCGACTTTTTCAGCTCCTGCGGGTTTGCCGTCGAGCGGGAAGCCCCCAATGAACTGGGTCTGCTGAAACGTCAGCAAATGGTAAAGAAATTGTCGATCACCGATGCATTGGTGCTCCACCCTAAATGGTGCGGTGAACTGCAACGCACCTGGACAGACACCATCCCAATTACTGAGCATATGGGCATACGCCTTCACCAGTATACCGGCCATACCCTGGAAACACGGGCCTCGCTGAACAAAAATATCAATATTCATGGCACCATGTTCGCCGGAAGTATTTTTTCCCTTGCGACGCTTACCGGATGGGGCATGATATTTCTGCAGCTCAAGGAAAAACAGCTCAGCGGTGATATCGTGCTTGGCGACGGTGACATACATTACCACAAGCCCATTACCATGAAGCCACGTGCCATCTGCAATATTGAAACGCTCAAAGGTAAGTTCAGTCTGCTGGAGAAAGCACGCAAATGCCGCATTGAGCTTGAGGTGGAAATCCTCGATGGCGACAATCCGGTGGCAGAGTTTAAGGGGATTTACTGGATCTTGCCGGAGTCTTCATCCAGCTCACGCTGAACTGCGCTAAAGCACATACATCACTGAGCAGCTCACAGACACAAAAAAAGCGCCTGAAGGCGCTTTTTTAGAGCATACTGCGGTAGTTAGGCTACCATTGCAGCCTGCAGTTTCTTCATTGCGTTCTTTTCAATTTGACGAACACGTTCGGCAGACACTTCATACTTGTCCGCCAGATCCTGCAGGGTAATTTTGTTATCGGCCAGCCAACGCGTTTCAATGATGTCCTGTGAGCGGTCATCCAGGGTTTTGATCGCTGAATACAAACGCTTGCTGGCATTGCTGTCCCAGTCGGCATTAATCACGTCTGTTTCAACGTCGGCACTCTTATCTTCAAGAAACTGAACCGGTGCAAAGCTACCATTTTCGTCATCGTCGGCACTCAGATCGAACGCCTGATCCTGACTACTCATGCGGGCTTCCATCTGCAGTACTTCTTTGGTACTCACACCCAACTCATCGGCAACAGTCTGCACTTCAGCGTGGGTGAACCAGCCAAGACGCTTCTTCGCCTTACGCAGGTTAAAGAATAATTTGCGCTGGGCTTTGGTGGTCGCCACTTTAACGATACGCCAGTTCTTCAGCACAAACTCATGAATTTCAGCCTTGATCCAGTGCACAGCAAACGATACCAGGCGTACACCCACCGTTGGGTCGAAGCGTTTTACCGCTTTCATCAACCCGATATTCCCTTCCTGGATAAGGTCGGCCTGTGGCAGCCCGTAGCCGGAATAGGACTTTGCAATATGAACCACAAAACGCAAATGCGACATAACAAGCTTACGTGCAGCGCCGAGATCCTCGTCGTCACGTAACCGTTGTGCCAGATTGCGCTCCTCATCAGCACTAAGCATATCTATGCTGCTC